>NZ_JBJXIB010000121.1:0-18380 GCF_046115965.1 Janthinobacterium sp. CG_23.3
CCCCCCCCCCCCCCCCCCCCCCCCCCCCCCCCCCCCCCCCCCCCCCCCCCCCCCCCCCCCCCCCCCCCCCCCCCCCCCCCCCCCCCCCCCCCCCCTGGTGCCGGCGCCGCCTTATCCTTCCCGCTCTGATGGCGGAAATAAATAGAGCGATCGCTCGGTTTATTTAATGTAGCACCACTTGACAGAAATAGCATGACGCACCGCAATATAAAACCACCTTATTTTCTTGATAATCTGATCAGTTGTTTTCCTGAGCTATAATCATTCCGTATAACAAGATCCTTCGTCGTTTCACCACGTTTTTGGGAATGCACTTGTCGACCCATTTCAACTTCGCGCAATTCCAGACCATGACGCCGCTCAACGGCGACAATATTTGGAGCTATATCCTGGACCGGCACGCCGAGCGCATCGGCGTCAAGCGGCGCAAGCCGGCGCTGGAGAACCTGGAGCGCATCTTCGGCGCCACCTTCCGCCTGGCCAACGACGTCGGTTTCCGCGCCATGAGCTTGCGCGACCTGTGCCGCGAAACCGGCCTGTCGATGGGCGGCTTGTACGGCTACATCAGCGGCAAGGACCAGCTGGCCGAGATGATCGAGGACGTGGTCTGCCACGCGACGCGGGAAATGCCGCCGGTGTTCGGCAACGTGGAGGTGCCGCTGGACCGGCTTGAGGCGCTGGTGCGCGCCTCGATCTACCTGTCGGAGATCTTGCAGCCGTGGTTTTACTTCGTGTATATGGATTCGCGCGTGTTGCAGGTCGAGCAACGCAGCATGGCGAAAAATTCCGAAATGTACGTGCAGAACCTGATCGCCGGCATCATCGACGAGATCGAGCCGCGTCCGGCCGGCAATTCGACCTTGCTGGCGGCGCATTGCCTGTCGCTGTTCCAGGATTGGTATGTGAAGCGCTGGAAATACCGCGCGGGGAAGGTGCATGTCGACGACTTCGCCGACAGCGTGGTGTTGGTGGTGCGCAGTTATTTGGGGCGGGGCGGGGCGGCTTCGGCCTGATATGGCGGCGCCGCGCACGCTTTACGGGCGGGCGCGGGGCCAACGTTGTCGGCTTACGCCCTTGCGGGCTAAGCCGGTTTACATATGGCGCGTCGTTTGCTCGGCGTCAGTTGGTTTCCAGCGGAAACGCCGCCGGCGCCGCCGGCATGTCGTCCGGCGCGACGTCGAGCGCGCGCACCTCGCCGTTGTTGATGAACTCGTCGTACACCCAGTCGCCGTCGACCCGGCTCAAGCCGGCCGGCACCGCCCGTTCCGCCTGCGGCCGCCTGGCCAGCGCCACCTTCATGTAGTCGATCCAGATCGGCAGGGCGGCGGTGGCGCCGAACTCGCGCCCGCCCAGCGACTTCGGTTCGTCAAAGCCCATCCACGCCACGCCGACGATGCCGCCGCCGTAGCCGGCGAACCAGCCGTCGAAGGCGTCGCTGGTGGTGCCGGTCTTGCCGGCGATGTCGCCGCGGCCCAGGCGCTGGGTCGCCGCCGCGCCGGTGCCCGAGCGCACCACGTCGCGCAGCATGTTGTCGACCATGTAGGCGTTGCGGGCGTCCAGCCCGCGCGCCGTTTCCAGCCCCGCCTCGGGCGCCTGGGTTGCCGAGACGACGGCGCCCTGGGCGTCGGTGACTTTGCCGATCAGGTAGGGCTGCACCTGGAAGCCGCCGTTGGCGAACAGCGCGTAGGCGCCCGCCAGCTGGCCCGGCGTCACCGCGCCGGTGCCCAGCGCCATCGTCAGGTTGTTCGGCTGCTTGGCCGGGTCGAAGCCGAACTTCTCCAGGAAGGTGTGGGCGAACGGCACCGTGACGGCGCGCAGGATGCGCACCGAGGCGACGTTCTTCGACTGCGCCAGCGCGAAGCGCATGCTGATCGGACCTTCGAACTTGCCGTCGTCGTTTTGCGGCTGCCAGTTCTGGCCGCCGGCCTCGGCGCCGCTCATTTCCAGCGGCGCGTCGCTAATCAGGGTGGCCGGGGAAAAACCCTTCTCCAGCGCCGCCGAGTAGACGAAGGGCTTGAAGGCCGAGCCGGGCTGGCGCCAGGCCTGCGTGACGTGGTTGAACTGCTGCAGCCGGTAGTCGAAGCCGCCGACCATGGCGTGGTAGGCGCCGGTGTTGGCGTCGATCGCCACGAACGCCGCCGCCACCTGCGGCACTTGCACGATGCTCCAGGCCTTCTTGCCGTCCTGGCTGATGCGCACCAGCGCGCCGGGCACCAGTCTGACGCCCGCCTTGGCGTTGGCGCCCAACGCCGCCGCGGCGAAGCGCAGGCCCTCGCCGCGGATCTCGATTTCCTCGTCGGCGCCGGCGTCGACCGTCACCTTCTTCGGCGACACCGAGGTGACGACGGCGGCGATCAGGCGGTCGCTCAGCGGACGCTTCTGCAGCGCCTCGTCGATGGCCTCTTCGCGCTCCTCCGGCGTGGCCGGCAGGTCGATGAAGGCTTCCGGGCCGCGGTAGCCGTGGCGCTGGTCGTAGGCCAGCACGTTGCGCCGCACCGCCTCGTAGGCGGCGTCCTGGTCGGCCTTGAGGATGGTCGTGTAGACCTTCAAACCCTTGGTGTAGGCCTCCTCCTTGAACTCGGCGAAGACCGCCTGGCGCGCCAGTTCGGCGACGTATTCGGCGTGGGTGTCGAACTGCTGGCCGCGCGGTTGCACCCGCAGCGGCTCCTTGAGCGCCTGCTCGTACTGCGCCGCGCTGATGTATTCAAGCTCGCGCAGGCGCTTGAGCACCAAGCGTTGGCGCTGGGCCGCGCGTTTCGGATTGACGGCCGGGTTGTGGCGCGCCGGGTTTTGCGGCAGGCCCGCCAGCATCGCCATTTCGGCCAGCGACAGCTGTTGCAGCGGCTTGCCGAAATAGGTCTGGGCGGCGCTGCCGAAACCGTAGGAGCGCTGGCCCAGGTAGATCTGGTTCATATACAGCTCCAGGATCTGGTCCTTGCTCAGCGCCGCCTCGATTTTATAGGCGAGCATGACTTCGTTGACCTTGCGCGAATATACCTTGTCGCGCGTCAGGAAGAAGTTGCGCGCCACCTGCATCGTGATGGTCGAGCCGCCCTGGCGCGTACCGCCGCCCAGGTTGGCCTTGGCGGCGCCCAGCGCGCGCACGTAGTTGATGCCGCCGTGCTCGTAGAACTCGGTGTCCTCGATCGCCAGCAAGGCCTTCTTCATCATCTCCGGCACGTCCTTGATGGCGACGAAATCGCGGTGCTCCTCGCCGAATTCGCCGATCAACACCTGGTCGGCGGTGTAGACGCGCAGCGGGATCTTGGGGCGGTAGTCGGTGATGACGTCGAGCGCCGGCAGCTTGGGCGCGATGAACAGGAACAGGTAGGCGGCCAGCAGGGCGGCGCCCAGCAGCGCGGCGGCGCCGGCGCCGATCAGCACGCGCAGCGCGAGGCGGCGGGTCAGCCAGGTGGGGAGGGCGTTACGGGAAGCGGTCAAAGTGGAATTCTCACAGAAGCGTGCGTCGCACGGTGGGCCAATTATAGACCATCGAATCGGCCGTTCCGCACGGCGCCGGGAGGGCCGCAAAAACGCTTTCAATCAATTCAAGCTTGTGCGATAGTCACGGTTGCACGAAACCGTCCGTGCCGCGGGCGCCGCCGGTTTCGACCTAAAAAATATATAACAAGGATTGATTCAATGCCAAAAGACGTAACACAGCCGGCCGTGCGGCCGTATATCCCGGCCGAGGCGCAACTACCGGAGATGACATTGCGCGCCCTGGTCATGGGGGTGATTCTGGGGATGGTGTTCGGCGCCTCGTCGCTGTACCTGGTGCTCAAGGTCGGTTTGACGGTGAGCGCGTCGATCCCCGTGGCCGTCATCGCCATCACCCTGTTCGGCCTGGCCAAGAAGGTCGGCGGCAAGGATTCCTCGATTCTCGAGAACAGCATCACCCAAACCGCCGGCTCGGCCGGCGAATCGATCGCCTTCGGCCTGGGCGTGACCATGCCGGCCATCCTGATCCTCGGCTTCGACCTGGAAATCTCGCGCGTGATGCTGGTCGGCGTGCTCGGCGGCCTGCTCGGCATCCTGATGATGATCCCGATGCGCCGCACCTTGATCGTCGACCAGCACAAGGAACTCAAATTCCCCGAAGGCACGGCCTGCGCCGAGGTGCTGAAGGCGGCCGCCACCGACAGCTCGCGCATCGCCGCCGGCGAAAGCATCCAGAAGGACTCGCTGGCCGCGCTGGACGCGAAACGGCGCGCCAAGATCATCTTCGGCGGCTTCGGCGTCGGCCTGTTGTATAAAGTGTTCAACGTCTCCTTCAAAGGCTGGAAGGACACCACCGGCGTGGTCTTCGACGCGCCGCTGAAGGCCGGCTCGATCGGCGCCGAAATCTCGCCCGAGCTGCTCGGCGTCGGCTACATCATCGGCCCGCGCATCGCCGCGACGATGGCCGCCGGCGGCGTGCTGTCCTATCTGCTGTTGATCCCGATGATCAAGTTCTTCGGCGACCAGATGGGCGTAATCCTGTCGCCGGGCACCAAACTGATCAGCGCGATGGGACCGAACGAGGTGCGCAGCGCCTACGTGCTGTACATCGGCGCCGGCGCGGTCGCCACCGGCGGCCTGATCAGCCTGGTGCGTTCGCTGCCGATGATCTGGAGCAGCCTGTCCGCCGGCCTGGCCAGCATGGGCAAGGGCAGCAAGCCGGCCTCGACGCTGCGCACCGAGCAGGACATCCCGCTGAAATGGGTCATCATCGGCTGCCTGGGCATCCTGGCCGTGATCACCGTCGCCACGCCGCTGCATATGAACCTGCTGGGCGCGCTGCTGATCCTGGTGTTCGGCTTCCTGTTCGCCACCGTGTCCTCGCGCCTGACCGGCGAAATCGGCTCCTCGTCGAACCCGATCTCCGGCATGGCCGTGGCGACGCTGCTGTTCACCTGCCTGATTTTCCTGATCATGGGTTGGACCGGCGGCCAGTACTACGTCACCGCGCTGTCGGTCGGCGCCATCGTCTGCATCGCCGCCAGCAACGCCGGCACCACCTCGCAAGACTTGAAGACCGGCTTCCTGGTCGGCGCCACGCCGCGCCTGCAGCAATACGCGATCCTCGCCGGCGCGCTGTCGTCGGCGCTGATCCTCGGGCCTATCCTGCTGAAACTGAACGACGCCAGCACCGTCTACGTGCCGGCGGCGCAGGTGGCGCCCGGCGTCACCACCGACGCCTCGAAACTGACTGTCACCGCGGCGCTGCAGGGCCCGCAGGCAGCCGACGACGCCAAGACCTATAAAGTCTGGCAAAAGCCCGACACCGTCGGCGGCCCGGCCGGCAAATACCTGGTGCACGACGACGGCAGACTGGCCTACCTGGTCGATCCGGGCATCAACGGCGTCTACAAGACCCGTCCGGACGGATCGGAAGTGAAGAAATACGACGCGCCGAAGGCGGTGCTGATGTCCTACATCATCAAGGGCATCCTCGACCAGAAACTGCCGTGGACCCTGGTGCTGTTCGGCGTGATGATCGCGGTGGTGCTGGAAATGGCCGGCGTGGCCTCGCTGGCGTTCTCGGTCGGCGTCTACCTGCCGCTGTCGTCGACCCTGCCGATCTTCATCGGCGGCGGCATCCGCTGGCTGGTGGACCGCCGCAACAACAAGCTGGCGCACAACGTCGGCCTAACGGCGGAAGAGAAGCAATCGGCGGGCGACCGCAGCTCGGGCGTGTTGCTGGCGTCCGGTTACATCGCCGGCGGCGCGCTGGCCGGCATCATCATCGCGATTACGGCCGGCCTGCTGACCAACTTCGACAAGGCCGTGACGAACTGGGCCGAGCATAGCAACCCGTTCTACGAAGGCATCAACGCCGACGCGCTGTCGCTGCTGCCGTACGCCGCCCTGATCGTACTGCTGTACATGGTCGCGCGGGAGAAGAAAGCCGCGTAAGCTAGCCGCTTCAGTCCGCCACAAATGCCGCTCCGCCCAGGCCGAGCGGCATTTTTTTGGCAGGCGTCCGCAGCGCCGACGCCAATGGCGTTACGTCGGCCGGTTGCGTCGGTCGGGTTGGACGGAACGGCGCAAGCCGACAAGCTTGGCCTGGAGCGGCGCGGCTCGCTTCGGCCAACATGGTCGGATTACGCGTCCCGCTAATCCGACCTACGACACGCTAACGCTTCACCCATAAAAAACGGCGGCCCGCGGGCCGCCGTGTTCATTGACGCTTTACAGCGCGGCGTTTATTTGACGCCGTGCATCAGCTTGTTGATCAGCGGCGCGATCAGGAACAGCACCACGCCGGCGCCCAGCAGCGACCAGAAGCCGAAAGAGTAGCCGTCCAGCGCCGACGCCACCGACAGGCCGCTTTCGCCACTGACGTGGCTGGCGAAGATGCCCGACAGGTTGTTGCCGATACCGGTGGAGAGGAACCAGCCGCCCATGCCCAGGCCGACCAGGCGCACCGGCGCCAGCTTGGTGACCATCGACAGGCCGATCGGCGACAGGCACAGTTCGCCCACCGATTGGATCACGTAGACCATGAACAGGGTCCAGAACGGGATTTTGCCGTTGCCGTCGACCAGGCTCGACAGTGCGTAGATCAGCAGGCCGAAGGCGATGGCGTTGCCGATCAGGCCCAGGCCGAATTTGCGCGGGATCGACGGATTGGCGTCGCGCCGGCCCAGCAAGATCCAGGCGAAGGCGACGATCGGCGCGAAGGCGATGATGGCGATCGAATTGACGCTCTGGAACCAGGCGGTCGGGAAGACGAAGCCGCCCAGTTGGCGGTCGACGATGTTTTCAGCGAGGAAGGTAAACGAGCTGCCGGCCTGTTCGAAGAACATCCAGAACAAGATGTTGAAGGCGAAGATGAGCAACATGGCGATGACCTTGTCGCGCGCGACCTTGCCGTTTTTGATGCCTTCGATCATCAACATGATGCTCAGGCCGACGAACAGCACCGACAACACGTATTGCAGGTTGGTGGCGCCGACGGCCAGCAGGAAGTATACCAGCGGGACGACCACCAGCGCGCCGATGGTCACGTAGACCATGCGCAGGCGGCTCTGCGCCTCGGGTTCCGGCGCGCCGATGCCTTTCAGCGACTTGCGGCCGATGGCGAACCAGACCAGGCTGACCAGCATGCCGATGCCGGCCGCGATGAAGACGATTTTGTAGGCGGGCATGGCGTCGGTGCCGAACACTTTTTGCGCCAGTACCTGGGTGAAGATGGGGGCGAAGAAGGCGCCCATGTTGATACCCATGTAAAAGATCGTGAAGCCGCTGTCGCGGCGGGTGTCGGCGACGCTATAGAGCTTGCCGACCATGGTCGAGATGTTCGGCTTGAACATGCCGTTGCCGACGATGATGGTGGCCAGGCCCAGTTTGAAGACGTCCGGGTTGGGGATCGAAATCATGAACAGGCCGGCGGCCATGAAGCAGGCGCCGATCAGGATCGAACGCTGGTAGCCGATGACGCGGTCGGCGACGTAGCCGCCGAACAGGGCGCCGGCGTACACCAGCGCGAGGTAGGAACCGTAGGTCAGGTTGGCAACGGCCTGGCCGGAGGCGTCGCCGCCGTGGAATTGGGCGACGATGTAGAGCACCAGGGCCCAGCGAATGCCGTAGAACGCGAAGCGTTCCCAGAATTCGGTCATAAATAACATCCACAGTGGGCTCGGGTGGCCCATGATCTGCTTAAACTCGGGAAGGGTGGCTTCCTTGTTCAACGTAGTAGCACCGCTCATGCGGTTTCTCCTGAAAAATTTTTATAATGGATAAAAAATATGGAGCCACCCGGTTCCGCTGGCGCCCGGGTAGGGCGCCGTAATGTCCGGGGAATTCCAATAGGGAGGCATTCTAATCTACAAATTGCCGCAAGCGAGCAGTTCGATTTGCATAAACAAGTATGTCTTATTCATATCAACCCGATTAGCCTCGCGGCGGCGCGCAGCCGTTGGTTTTTTGCGAATTTGGCGGCCACAAACTTGTCGACTTGTCGTATATTGGCATTGCAAGCTCATCACTCGGAGGGCGGTGCCGCATGGCGCCCTCCCGGCACCGTATTTTTAAAGGATTTTCGCATCATGGAACATGACGTTGTCGATACCCTGGTTTCGCCGGAGGGCCGCTTGGACGTGCTCTCCAAAACGGAAGTCAACAAGCTGCTCGACACCAGTCAGGGTGGCCTTTACAACACCTTCCGCAATTGCGCGCTCGCGGTCCTGAACTGCGGCAGCACCATCGACGATGGCAAGGAACTGCTGGAACGTTACGAATCGTTCGACATCAGCATCATCCAGCGCGAGCGCGGCATCAAGCTGGACATCAAGGGTGCGCCGGCGATCGCCTTCGTCGACGGTAAAATGATCAAAGGCATCCACGAGCACCTGTTCGCGGTGCTGCGCGACATTATCTTCGTCAGCGACGAGGTGACCGGCAACCCGAAATTCGACCTCAACAGCACCGAGGGCGTCACCGACGCCGTGTTCCACATCCTGCGCAACGCCAACGTGTTGCAGACCCAGCTCAATCCGAACCTGGTGGTGTGCTGGGGCGGCCACTCGATCAACCGCGCCGAATACAATTACTCGAAGGAAGTGGGCTACCAGATGGGCTTGCGCGGCCTCGACATCTGCACCGGCTGCGGCCCCGGCGCGATGAAGGGTCCGATGAAGGGCGCCACCATCGGCCACGCCAAGCAGCGCCTGCACGCCGGGCGCTACCTGGGCATCACCGAGCCGGGCATCATCGCCGCCGAATCGCCGAATCCGATCGTCAACGACCTGGTGATCATGCCGGACATCGAAAAACGCCTGGAGGCGTTCGTGCGCACCGGCCACGGCATCGTCGTGTTCCCGGGCGGCGCCGGCACGGCCGAGGAGATCCTCTACATCCTCGGTATCCTGCTGCATCCGGACAACGCCGGCATGCCGTTCCCGCTGGTGTTTACCGGGCCGGAGGCGTCGCGCGACTACTTCGTGCAAATCAACCAGTTCATCAGCGACACGCTGGGGCCGGAGGCGCAACTGCGCTACAAGATCATCATCGACGACCCGGAACTGGTGGCGCGCGAAATGCTGGACGGCATCAAACAGGTGCGCGAATTCCGCAAGGCCCACAGCGACGCCTATTACTTCAACTGGCTGCTGAAGATCGACCGCGAATTCCAGAAGCCGTTCGCGCCGACGCACGAGAACATGCGCAACCTGAGCCTGCACAAGAACCAGGAAACGCATCTGCTGGCGGCCAACCTGCGGCGGGCGTTTTCGGGCGTGGTGGCGGGCAACGTCAAGGACGAGGGTATCCGCGCGATCGAGAAATACGGCCACTTCGAGATCCATGGCGACGCCGCCGTGATGGGACCGATGGACGCGCTGCTGGCCTCGTTCGTGGCGCAGCACCGCATGAAGCTGGCCGGCAAGTCGTACACGCCGTGCTACCGCGTGATCCAGTAGGGGACGCGTGGCGCCGGCGCGACCTTGGTTTTAATCGACGTCGCCGGCGCCTTCGCCGCGCGCGCCAGCCATAAAAAAAGCCGCCCGGTTCGCACCGGGCGGCTTTTTTGCTGGCGTCGCGATTAGTCTTCGCGGCGCAGGTGCGGGAACAGCAGCACGTCGCGGATGTTCGGCGAGTCGGTGATGATCATAATCAGGCGATCGATGCCGATGCCGCAACCGCCGGCCGGCGGCATGCCGTATTCCAGCGCGCGGATGTAGTCGGCGTCGTAGTACATCGCCTCTTCGTCGCCGGCGTCCTTGGCCGCCACCTGGGCCAGGAAGCGGGCCGACTGGTCTTCGGCGTCGTTCAACTCGGAGAAGCCGTTGGCGATCTCGCGCCCGACCATGAACAGCTCGAAGCGCTCGGTGATGCCGGCCACCGTGTCGGAGGCGCGCGCCAGCGGCGACACTTCCACCGGATAGTCGATGATGTAGGTCGGTTCCCACAGCTGCGCCTCGGCGGTTTCCTCGAACAGCGCCAGTTGCAGCGCGCCCAGGCCGGAGTGGGCGTGCGGCTTGACGCCGAACTTCAGCAATTCGGCCTTGATGTACCCGGCGTCGTGCAACTGCTCGTTGCTGTAGTGCGGCGCGTACTTGTTGATCGCGCCGACGATGGTCAGGCGGTGGAACGGCTTGGCCAGGTCCAGCTCGCGGCCGCCGTAGGTCAGCGTGGCGGTGCCGTGGGCGTCGACGGCGGCCTGGCGGATCACCGCCTCGGTGAAGTCCATCAGCCACTTGTAGTCGGTGTAGGCGGCGTAGAACTCCATCATGGTGAACTCGGGATTGTGACGGATCGACACGCCCTCGTTGCGGAAGTTGCGGTTGATCTCAAAGACGCGGTCGAAACCGCCCACCACCAGGCGTTTCAGGTACAGCTCGGGCGCGATGCGCAGGAACATCTGCATGTCGAGCGCGTTGTGGTGGGTGGTGAACGGCTTGGCCGCGGCGCCGCCCGGGATGGTGTGCAGCATCGGCGTTTCCACCTCCATGAACTCGTTCTTCTCCATGAAGCGGCGGATCGACGAGATCGCGGCGGTGCGCGCCTTGAAGGTGCGGCGCGTGTCCTCGTTCATGATCAGGTCGACGTAGCGCTGGCGGTATTTGGTTTCCTGATCGGCCAGGCCGTGGAACTTGTCCGGCAGCGGACGCAGCGACTTGGTGATCAGGCGCAGTTCGGTGGCCTTGATGGTCAGCTCGTCGGTCTTGGTCTTGAACAGCGTGCCGGTCACGCCCAGGATATCGCCCAGGTCGTAGTGGTGCAGCGCGGCCATGGCCGCTTCGCCGGTCAGGTCGAGCGTGGCGTAGATCTGGATGCGGCCATCGGCCTTGGCGCCGGAGGCGTCCTGCAGCGTGGCGAAGGCGGCCTTCTTGCCGGCTTCGCGTTTCAACATCATGCGCCCGGCCAGCACCACGGTGACCGGCTCGGCTTCCAGCTCTTCACGGGTCTTGGCGCCGTATTGCAGATGCAGGTCGGCGGCCTTGTGCCGCGGGCGGAAGTCGTTCGGGAAGGCGACGCCCTGGGTGCGCAGGGCGGCCAGCTTGGCGCGGCGCTCGGCGATGATCTTGTTTTCGTCCGGCGCTGCTGCTTGTTCTTGGATATCCGTGGTCATGGTGTTTTGTCTTGTCTGTCTAATTAAATGATGGGTGCGGCCGGGCCGCTGGCGAACAGCGCCTCGACCGACAGCTCGCGGAAATCGCGGGCGACGCAGATGACGTTGTCGAAGTGCGCGAAAGCCTCGGCCGGCAGGGTGGTGCTCAGGACCACCGCGCGCATGCCGGCGCGGCGCGCCGCCTCCACGCCCAGCGGCGCGTCCTCGAACACGATGCAGTTCTCGGGCAGCGCGCCGGCGCGCTCGGCCGCCATCAGGAACACGTCCGGATGGGGCTTGCCGCGCTGGACGTCGGCGGCGCCGACGACGGCGTCGAAATGGCGCCGCAGGTCGAGCCCGTCGAGCGTGAAGACGATGTTCTCGTTCGGCGCGGCGGTGCCGACCACCAGCGCGACGCCGTCGCCGCGGGCGGCCTTGACCAGCGCGTCGAAACCGGCCACGGTGGCCAGGTGCGGCGCGTACAGCTCGCGGTAAACCGACTCCTTCTCAGCCATCAGCGCGACGTGCTCGGCCGGGCTGAAAACGTCGCCCAGGTAGGAGCGGATAATCTCGTGTCCCTGGCGCCCGGCCGTGCTGAGGAAAAAATCGTCGGCGTCGAGCACATGGCCGCGGCGCTGGAAAAACGTCATCCAGGACTCGGTGTGGAAGGCCATGTTGTCGACGATCGTGCCGTCCATGTCGAAGATGAACGCGCGCTGGGGAAAAGTCATCGTTTATACGCCTTGCTTGAGTGAAGCCGAAATGAACTCGTCGATATCGCCGTCCAGCACGCCCTTGGTGTTGCCGGTTTCGAAACCGGTGCGCAAATCCTTGATGCGCGACTGGTCCAGCACGTAGGAGCGGATCTGGTGGCCCCAGCCGACGTCGGTCTTCGAGTCTTCCAGCTTCTGCTGCTCGCTCATGCGCTTGCGCAGCTCATGCTCGTACAGGCGCGACTTCAGCATCTCCATCGCCTCGGCGCGGTTGCGGTGCTGGCTGCGGTCGTTCTGGCACTGCACCACGATACCGGTGGGCGCGTGCGTCATACGGACCGCGGAGTCGGTTTTGTTAATGTGCTGACCGCCGGCGCCGGACGCGCGGTAGGTGTCGACGCGGATATCGGCGGGGTTGACGTCGATCTCGATCGAATCATCGACTTCCGGATACACGAACAGGCTGGTAAACGAGGTGTGGCGGCCGTTGGCGGAATCGAAGGGCGACTTGCGCACCAGGCGATGGACCCCGGTTTCCGTGCGCAGGAAGCCATAGGCGTGGTCGCCCTCGACCTTCAGCGTGGCGGTCTTGATACCGGCGACCTCGCCGTCGGACTGCTCCAGGATCTCGACCGTGAAACCCTTGCGTTCGCAATAGCGCAGATACTGGCGCAACAGCATCGAGGCCCAATCCTGCGCCTCGGTGCCGCCGGCGCCGGCCTGGATATCGATAAAGCAGTTGTTCGGGTCCATCGGATTGTTGAACATGCGGCGGAACTCCATGCCCTCGATGATCAACTTGATGGCGTCGACGTCGGCGATGACCGCCTCGAGCGTCTCGTCGTCCTGCTCCTCGCGCGCCATGGCGAACAGATCGTTCGTATCGCGCAGATCGGCGTCGGCCTTGGTCAGCGTAAAGACGATGGACTCCAGCGCCTTCTTCTCCTTGCCGAGGTCCTGGGCGCGCTTCGGATCGTTCCAGACGGTCGGATCCTCTAATTCTTCATTGACTTGCTCTAGCTTCTCTGACTTCGTATCGAAGTCAAAGATACCTCCGAAGTTCGGCTTCGCGGATCGTCAGATCGGCGAGCAGGGCGGAGAGGGAGTTGATGCGTTCGGCTTCCATGATGGTGTCTTCTTATAGTGAAAATCAAACCTTGGATTATACCCGAGCGCGCGGCCGAATCCCGCGCCAATCGACAACAACGCCAGGTAAACCTTGGTGTTATGCTGCCGACTCCCTTTATCCTGGATTCGACTTGCCGCCGCGCGCGTACCGTGAATGGCGACTGCTTAATGCACGGCCGGCTTTTCCTCTTGTACCAGAATAAACGGGCTGACCACCACCGCCCACAGCGTGGCGTCGGCCTGCTGCCAGCTTTGCGCCTGCTGGTCCGACGCCTTCATCACCTTGCGCTCGGCCATCCATTGAACGATGGTGGCCTTGTCGTCGTGCGAAATGCGCACCGCCACCTCGACCAGGTCGAGATCGCTGGTGACGAACACCACGTTGCCTTGTGCGAAATGCTTCTCCAGCTCACTCCATGGCAGCCGCGCGGTTTCTCGGTTGACTTTGATGCGCAGGTCGGTATCGTTCTCGGGTTTGGTTTGCATGTTGGTACTCGTTCGATGTCATAGGGGAGTCCGGCGCGCTCAGACGATGTCGATGCGCGGCGTCGGCGTACCCTCCCATGTTAACCGATAGACGTCGCCTTTGCGAACATTGCCCACCAGCGCAGGCCGGAAGCAGGCCAGGTTGGTGCCGCCGTCGCGCCGCACGCTGGGGAAAATCAGCCCCAGCGAACCGGCGTCGAGCAGGCGCGCCGCCAGTTGTTGCGAGTCGAGGTAGCTGGCCGGGGCCAGGCAGGCGCGGAACGTCTCCAGGCCGCGCAGGTCGTGGAACTCGGCGCTGAAGTCGGCCAGCATCAACTGGTAGCTGACGCTGTCGTCGAAACGCTGAATTTCCTGGTATTCGACGCTCTTGTGGAAGGTGATTTCGGCCAGCGCCGTGGCGGCGTCGAAGGCGCAGTACCAGGCGCCGCGCTCGCCGTCGTTGAAGCGGCTGCCTTCCGGCCTGGCGTAGGTAAAGGCGGCGTTGACGATGCGGAAGTTGGGTACGCGGGACACCAGTTCGTCAACGCCGATGCCGGCCGCGCCGCCCGATTCGGCGATCAGGCGGGCGTTGGTGGCATTGTCGAGGTCGAACAGGTCGCGCAGATGGCCGGTGTCGTCGGCCAGCGGCGCCAGCACCGAGTCCTCGACGTCGGCGAAGCGCGACTGGATCAGGCGGCAGGTGTCGAACTGGCGCAGCAACGACAGCGGGGGTAGCGCGGATATGGCCAAGGTCACAGGCCTCCGCGGCGGGCGTCGAGCAGTTTGCGCACCGTCTGCATCGCCAACAGGCCGCCGCGCAGCATGTGCGCCAGCGGGGTGCGCCCGGCGAAGATCTGGTTGCTGTTCGGCAGCGTCACCCATTCGTCGGCGAGCTTGTCGCCGTACAGGATGTGCAGCGCCTTGTAGATGCCCAGCAGGTAGGAAACGCGCGTGATGCGGTCCACGTCGAGCACCCGGTCGGGGTTCTTTTTCCATTCATAGTAGGCGCTGCTGGAGAGGCCGCCAAGCAGTTCGCGGGCGTCGTCGTCGCGCAGCTTCCACGCCGCGGCAAGCTTGAAGAAGCCCTTCAGGGCGGACTTGGACAGGCGTTCGCGCTCGCTCTTGGCGGTCAAATCCACCAACACGGTCGGTTCGAAGTGGCTTTTCGGGTAGGCGTAGGCTAGGCTCATGATTGGCTCCGGTAATGGATAATTTATACTCCGTTATAGGATGGATTGCAAGCCACGCGCGCCACGCACCCTTGTTGCCGCTCAAGGAAGGCGACGAAGTTTCCTGCCAGTATGAAGAGCGTGCTGAACGCGCCAGATGGGGAGGGGACGATGGAGCAGTTGCTGCCGTATGCCGAGCGGGCGCTGGACCAACTGCGCGGCGCCTGCCGCGAATTTCTCGTGCGCGCCAACACCAGCGCGGAGACCGGCATGCGGTCTGCCGCGACGGCGCCGCCCGCATGGCTGCTGCAGGGTGGTGGGCGCCCGCTTCGCGCCTGCGCGATCGCCCACATCGATGGCAACGGCGACGCGGCGCGCCAGTGCGGCGACGCCACCACCGTCGCCCGCGGCAGCGTATTGACGCCGCTGTCCGGCTCGTTCGCGGCAAGCGGCTGGCGCACCGCCTACGACGTCACGCTGGCGCCCGTGCTGCTGTCGCAGGCCCGCTTCGCCAGGTTGGCGCCGGCCGCCGCGCCGGGCCTGCCGTCCGGCGTGTCCGCGTGCATCAGCCTGGTCATTGAAAGCTGCGCCGAGGCGCCGGCGCTGGACCGGCTCGGCTTGCCGGCGCTGCGCGTCTATCTCGATGGCGAACCCGAGTTCTGCGCCGCGCTGCGCGACGCCTTGTTCGCGCACACCGTTTGCGCCTACGTCGAGATCAGCGGCAGCGGCCATTGGAGTCTGCTCGACCGCATTCCGCTGGGCCCGGTAGGCTTCGCCGCCGCCGACGCGCTGCTGCCGGCCGCATCCGGCCGCCTGCTGGCGGAATACCTTGCCTTTCCCGAAAAATTCAACTTCGTCGACATCGACGTCGCGGCGCTGCGCAAATATCTGCCCCCCGGCGGCCGCGTTCTGACCCTGCATCTGGGGTTGACGCGCGTGCCGGCCGACTCCGACATGGCGCGCCGACTGGCTCGCCTGTCGAGCAAGAATCTGCTGTTGGGTTGCACGCCGGTTTTCGCGCTGGCCGCGCCCGCCGGCGTCTGCCAGCTCCAATGTTCGACCGAGCGCGGGGCGCCGGCGTTCGCCCAGATGCTGACCTTGTATGACATGGCGCGGCCGACGCTGCGCCAATGGGTGATTTCCGCCATCGCGCGGCTGGTGCATCGGCCGGCGGAGGCATGGCTGCGCGGCCGCGACGGCGTGGCCCTGGTACGCGGCGTCGGCGTGCGCATGACGCTCGATGCCCCGGGCTTCGCCGGCCACGGGATGCACGCCTTCGCCGAGGCGATGGCGGCGTTTCTCGGCGAGCATGTCGACCCCGCCGGCTTTATCGAATTGCGGCTGGTTTGCGAACGCAGCGGTGAGGAGGTGTTGCGCTGCGCGCCGTGCAATAGTGGCGCGAACCTGGTGCGCGCCAACGCCGACCGGCTCAATTGGCACGCCGTCACGGCGCCGCGAAAAAAACCGACCCTTGCCGGCCTCAGCCTTTAATGGGCAGCGTGGCCTTTCCAACTTCCGCTGTCGGAAAAAATGACGCCGCGTCCATGCATGCTCCCGCGGCGCCCCGGACGCTTGCCGCAAGTGCTTGATTTAACGGCTTTTCCCAACCCTTTCCCGCGCTTGGCGCGAGTCTTGCGTGCGCTTCGTCGCGCCGGCAATGACGTGTTGTTGCGGCCGGACCACTGGAGATGCGCATGTATACGATCGCCCCCTTGGCCGGAGTGCCGGCCGCCGCCGCGCTGCTTCTGACTATATTCCTTAACCCGCTAGTTGCGGTGGCAAGCGAGCCGGCGCCGCCCGCCGCCCGTGCCGCCGGCGCGGCCGCCGCCAATTTTATCGGTGGCCCGCCGCCGAGGACTGCGCCGCCACCCTCGACGCAGGCGCCCGACACCGACATGGTGTTCATCACGGCGTCGTCGGCGCTGAGCGACGCCGTTGCCGCTTCCTGCGACCGCGCCCGCCTGGCCCGTTATTTGTGCCACACCCTGGTCGGCGCCCGGGCCGCCCTTCCCGCCGTGCGGGCGGTACTGGAAGCACCGGACATCCTGGCCGTCGGCGTGGTGGGCGCCGGCAACGCGTCGCCGGTCCAAGTGCACGGCGGCGCGCTGGACACGCCGTATTTCCAGCGCCTTCGCGCCGGGGCGCTCGAACACAAGGTGGTTTTCTTCACTACCCGGGTCGATGCCGCCATGCCGGCCGCCGTCATGGCGGCGGGCGCGCGCACCTTCATCCGGGCCGGCTTGCCGACGCCAAGCGCCAAGTCGCAAGCGGTGTTCAGCTGCTTCTGGGAGCGGGTCTTGCTGGACACGCAGGCCATGGCCGCCGCGCTGTCGGTCTGCGCCAGCGCCGAGGGGGTCGAGGGACACTTCGCGCTGTCGGGCGACCCCGGGCGCTTCATCGACAGCCTGGTTGGCGACCGCGACGACTTGCATCCGGGCGACGCGGCCGACGTGGTCTCCCTGTCGCCGCTGGCGCGCAGCTTCGTCGAGTACCTACAGGCGGCGCCGGGACAGGGGCCGGTGCGCAATCTGGATGTGCCGGCGCACCACAATCCGGTTGCAGTCAGCCATTTCATGGCGGTGCCGCGCGGCTATCCGATCGAAGCGGCCAACGTCGACGTGCGTATCCGCATGAGCGGCGAGGTGGCCGGCAACGACTTCATCTTAAACAATTTAACCCTGCCGCCATATGGCTCGGACCGGCGTTTCCACAGTGTCATTGCGCTGGTTGACCTGCTGCGCGAGGTGCCCGTCGCGGGTAAAACCTACACCCTGAAGCTGGACGTGCAGAGTTATCCCACGCGCGACTTCAGCGCCGACAGTTATTCCGGCGTGCCGGACAATTATCGCAATATGTTGCCCCACGCGGTGAGCCGCCGGCGCCTCGACCTGGTGTTCACCGACGACACCATGGTCGACTATTCCAGCTTGGTCCTGAAGCAATTCGACGTGGACACATGGATGCGCCAGCTGATCGGCGACCAGGACAATTTCCACCCCGGCGACGCGGCCGACGCCGCGCCGAAATCGGCGCATGTGGCCGATCTGATCGCCTACTTCGCCGGCGAGGCCGGCGCGCCGGCCGTCGACATGGACGTCGTCGCGCCCCGCAACACGGTCGGCCTGACGCACGAGATTTACCTGGCCGCAGGGTGCGCCGCTGATTACCTCGGCCACGCTCAAGGCTCGGGTACGCGTGACCGGGGCCGCCGCCGGCGCCCAGTTCATCCTGTATAACGAGAGCGCGCTGCCAACCGTCGCCGAGCCGTATTCCGGCAACGTGATCGCGCTGGGCGACTTGCTGGGCGCGCCGCCGCAGCCCGGCCAGACCTATAACCTCAGCGTGAACCTGGCCAAAGTGCCGCTGCGGGCGCGCTTGGCCGCCGCCTATCCCGGCCGCCCCGACGGCGTGCGCGACCTGTTGCCGATGCTGCGCGCGCAGAACCGCCTGGACCTGCTGTTCGGCGACGGCAGGGCGCTCGATTATTCGGAATTGACGCTGACGTACACCGTGGCGCGGGCGCCGGCGGGCGACCTGAACGGCGACATGGCGGTCAACCGCTGGGACCTCGGCATCATCATGGCGTCGCTCAACACCGACGCGTACGGCGCCGAGGACCCGCGCGACCTCGACCACGACGGCCGCATCACCATTGCCGACGCGCGCGAACTGGTGGGCCGTTGCGACCACGCGTGGTGCGCGTATGCCGAGCAAGACCTTCCTTGAGCGGTGTAGCGGGGGGGGGGGGGGGGGGGGGGGGGGGGCTGGCCTCCCCCCTCCTCCCCCCCCCCGGGGGGTCGATGTACGCTTCAACAAACCCCTCCAAGACACCTTCAACGAGACAGCAGTACAGAAACAAAACAACCAAAT
>NZ_JBJXIB010000122.1:0-18242 GCF_046115965.1 Janthinobacterium sp. CG_23.3
ATGATTTTCTCCTAAGTTGATTCTTCGAACCTTCACTTTAGGATTAATTTGCGTCTTTTGCCGACCCGCCTTCATTCATAGTATCTACGAAATACTTCACTTGGCGGCATGGGGGTCTGCCCCCCGGCTCTTTGCCTTCACAGCAACAAATCAGGCCGGTGCCAGCAGCGCCAGTTGCTCGGCGTTCAGATAGCACCATTCGCCCTCGGCAATGCCGAGCGACTCCAGCGTCAGGGCGCCAATCGCCGAACGGTGCAGCGATACGCAATAGTTGCCGGCCGCCGCCAGCATGCGCTTGACCTGGTGGTATTTACCCTGCTCAAGCACGATTTCAATTTGGCGCTCGCCGCGCCGCTCGCACACCAGCGCCGCCAGCGGCGCCGGTTCGTCGTGCAGTTGCACGCCGGCCAGCAGCATCGCCACCAGTTCCGCCGTCACCGGTTCCTGCGTGGTGGCCTGGTAAATCTTCGGCACGTGGCGCTTCGGCGACGACTGCGCGTGGATGAAGGGGCCGTCGTCCGACATCAGCAGCATGCCGGTGGTGTCGTGGTCGAGCCGGCCAACCGGCTGCACTTCGCGCCAGGTGAACTGCTCCGGCAGCAACGTCAGCACGCCGGGGTGGTGGCTGGGCTTGCGCGAGCATTCGACATTGGCCGGCTTGTGCAGCGCCAGGTACAGGTGCTCGCGGTAGACCCACTCTTCGTCGAAAACCTTGAGCACCAGGCCGTCGGTGTCGAAGGTGCTGCGGTAGTTGTCCGGCGTGGCGCCGGCGATGCTCACTTCGCCGTCCTCGATCAGGGAGCGGCAGTATTTTCGTGTGCCGAAACCCTGCGATTGCAGGATGCGGTCTAGGGATAATTTACTCATGCCGAGACTTTAACAGATGCGGCAGCGACAGTGAAGCGGGCGGCCGCGACGCGGCGCCCGGCACGCCGTGTCAGGCAAACATGTCGCGTACACGGACGCGCTCTTTGCAAGGTCTTTTTGACGTCCGGCTCATCAGTTCAATTGACTTATATCAAATCAGAAGCAAGTCCTATTGATACACTGAAACTCGATTAGGAATCGGCCTAACGACTTTAGGAAACAAGGTAGGCGTTCAGAACTACCAGAGTGGTATCTCACGAGGAGACCGTATGCCGCACATCGACACCCCCGACTTGAACCAGACCAGCAAGGCGCAACACTTGCAACTGGCGGCCGAGCAGTCAGCCATGCATGCCATGCACCTGGCGCTGGCCCGCTGGAGCAACGGCTATTGCCAATGCGAAATGCTCAGCGGCTCGCCGCAGTCGCGCTGGCACGCGGCGGCCCAGAACAACTTCGCGCTGTGGCTGGCGGCCGGCGGATTCAGCCAGGCCGAGCCGGAGCGGGAGAGCGCGCCGGAGACGGCGCCGGAGACGGCGCCGGCCGCCGCCGCCGCCGCGCCGGCAGCCGCGCCGCGGCGCTGGCGCGCCAAGGCGCTGCCCGGCACCCTCGCCGGCGCCTGCGCCGCCTGAGCGACATGTGAACCGTACGCGCACATGAAAACGGCGGCATTGCGCCGCCGTTCTCAAGCCCCATTGCGGGACTCTTGCGAGGAATCTAAATTCTCTCTAATGCCGCATCAACGATGCAGTGAGTAGTTCCGTTGAAACATCAAGTCTTTTTGCGGACAACAAAATAAACGATTTATATCGGCCCCCTTGAAAAGAACTACTGTATCAATATAGTCCAAGCACGGGAAATATCAAGAGAAATCCGGATAGTCCCCATCAAATTTCCCGCCTGCGTCAACGAAATACGGGCTGGGTGGCGTGCACCGCCGCCTTCGCCGCACCCGCCCCCATCGCCGCGCCGAATTTTTTCAGCACCCGCTCGGGCAAGCCTTCATGCTGGGTGTAGTCGACGATGTCCTCGGCCTTGACGATGTCGCGCGCGACGGTGTCGACGGTGCCGAAACCGTCGGCCAAGCCCATCTCGACGGCTTTGGCGCCGCTCCAGAACAGCCCGGAGAAGGTTTCCGGGGTTTCCTTGAGGCGCTTGCCGCGGCCGGCGCGCACCACGCCGATGAATTGCTGGTGGATTTCATCGAGCATCACCTGGGCGTAAGCCTTGTGCTTGTCGCTCATCGGCGTGAACGGGTCCATGAAGCCCTTGTTGACGCCGGCCGTCAGCAGGCGCCGCTCGACGCCGACCTTCTCCATCACGCCGGCGAAGCCGAAACCGTCCATCAGCACGCCGATCGAACCGACCACGCTGGCCTTGTTGACATAAATTTTATCGGCCGCCGCGGCAATATAGTAGCCGCCCGAGGCGCACATCTCGTCGACCACCACGTACAGCGGCTTGGCCGGGTAGCCTTTGCGCAGGCGCAGAATTTCGTCGACGATCATGCCGGCCTGCACCGGGCTGCCGCCCGGGCTATTAATGTGCAGCACCACCGCGACCGAGCCGGCGTCGGAGAAGGCCTTGTCCAGCGCCGGGATCACCACCGCGGCCGAGCCGCTGCCCTCGGATTCGATGGCGCCGTCGATGTCGATCAGCGCGGTGTGCCGGCCCAGGGCCTCTTCCGCGCCGCTTATGCTGAAATCGAAGTAGACCAGCAGGCCGAACACCAGGGTGGCCAGCATGGACAATTTGAAGAAAATACCCCAGCGGCGGTGCGCGCGCTGTTCCTGCAAGGTGGCGAACACCAGTTTCTCCAGCACCCCGCGCTCCCAGTTGGCGCCGCCGGCCGCTTTGGCGGCCGACGCGGCGCCGTTCAGGTCTGTATTCGTGTTTTCGCTCATATCTCGTTTCGCTTCATTGTGGGGTGTGGCGCTCAGGCGCGCGCCGGCCTGAGGTAGTCGTCCGGCTGCCAGTACAACTGGCCGTCATGCTCGCGCAGCGGGATCGGCCGCAGCCGCCCGCCCTTGCAAGGGCCGCCGGCGCAGCGGCCGCTCTCCGGCACGTAAATCGCGCCATGGGTGGAACACATCAGGTACAAGCCGCTGGATTCGAAGAAATCGCCCTCGTTCCAGTCCAGCTCGATGGGCACGTGGGCGCAGCGGTTCAGGTAGGCGTAGGCGGTGCCGCCGTAGCGCACCACGAAGCCGGTGCCGTCCTCGCCGCCGACGGTGAGCGCGAAACGCACGCCCTTGCCGCCCTCGAGCACGGCGTCGGCCGCGCAGATCAGCACCTCGTCGATCGCGTCCGGGGGCATCACGCGTTCTCGTTGAGCCAGTCGTGCAACTGCGCCACCGTCGCCGCCGAGTACATCGGCGCGCAGGCGTCGAGCTGGGCCACAGGATGGGCGCCGTACTGCACCGCGACCGCGGCCGCGCCGGCGTTGTTGGCCATCAGCAGGTCGTGGCTGGTGTCGCCGATCATCACGGTGCGCTTGATGTCCTGGCCCAGCTCGCGCGTCAGTTCAAGCAGCATGGCCGGATGCGGCTTGGAAAAAGTTTCGTCGGCGCAGCGGGTGGCGTCGAACATCGACAGCAGCTTGACGGCGTTCAGCGAGCGGTTCAAGCCAACCCGGCTCTTGCCGGTGGCCACCGCCAGGAAGTAGGCTTGCTGCGACAACTCTTGCAGCATTTCCTGCACGCCCGGGAATAGCGTCAGCTCGTGGTCGCGCGACAGGAAGTGGTAGCGGTAGCGCTCCACCATGCGCGGATGGAATTTCGGGTCGATGTCCGGCATCACCGCCTGCATCGCCTCCAGCAAGCCCAGCCCGATCACGTGCGAGGCGGCGGCGTCGCGCGGCACCGGCAAGCCCAGGTCCTTGGCCGAGGCCTGGATGCATTTCACGATTGTTGAGGTGCTATCCATCAACGTGCCATCCCAATCGAAGACGATCAGATCAAATTGCTTTCTTGCCATGTCTTCCGGTGGCTGTCGCCACCGGCTCCTTATATATATGTAGGCCCCGGTTATCGCAGGTGGTCGGCTAACTGCTTTCCTTCAACGCCGCCGCGGCACCCTGATAGCGTTGAGGTGGCATGTCCCAGGTCGGATTAGCGTAGCGTAATTCGACAATGTTGGCCGAAGCGGAACGCGCTGCTGCGGGCCAACGTTGGCGGCTTACGTCCTTTGGGCCAAGCCGACCTACAACATCCCGCGCCAAGCTCAGCGCGCGACATTTGCCAGCGGTTTCCCCAAGCTTACCAAGAAACGCTCGCATTCGGCGGCCAATGGCGCGTTTAAGGTCACGTTCTTACCCGTTTCCGGGTGCGTGAAGGTGATTTGATGCGCGTGCAGGAACATCCGCTTGAGCGCGCCGCGCGTGGCGTCGGCCTTCAGCAGCGCGCGGTTGAGCGCGAAATCGCCGTACTTGTCGTCGCCGGCGATGGCAAAGCCCGACGATGACAGATGTACCCGGATCTGGTGGGTGCGGCCGGTTTTCAGCTCCGCCTCCAGTAGCGCGAATTGGGTATATTTATGCAACAAACTAAACACCGTGTGGGACGCCAGGCCGTCGGCCTGCACCGCCACCCGGCGCTCGCCCTCGGCCGTCGTATACTTGTGCAAGGGCAGCTTGATGTGCTGGCGCGCGTTTTTCCAGTCGCCGTGCACCAGCACCAGGTAGCGCTTGTCGGTCAGGCCGTCGCGCATCTGCTCGTGCAGGTTGGTCAGCGCCGAACGCTTCTTGGCCAGCAACAGCAGGCCCGAGGTGTCGCGGTCGAGCCGGTGCACCAGTTCCAGGAACTTGGCGTCCGGACGCGACGCGCGCAACTGCTCGATGACCCCGAACGAGACGCCGGAGCCACCGTGCACGGCCACGCCGGCCGGCTTGTCGATCACCAACAGGTGGGCGTCCTCGAAAATGATCTTGAACTCGGCCGGCGGCGCCGCCGCCGCGCCGGCCGGTTTTTCGGCGATGCGCACCGGCGGAATGCGCACCACGTCGCCTTCCACCAGGCGGTACAACTGGTCGATACGGCCCTTGTTCACGCGCACCTCGCCGGAGCGCAGAATACGGTAGACGTGGCTTTTCGGCACGCCCTTGCAGACCCTTAATAAGTAATTGTCTATCCTCTGTCCGGCCTCCTCTTCGGAGATCGTGACGAACTGCGCTTGCGGCTGAACCGTGCTTGAAGGGGGAACAACATCGTTTTGCATCTTCATTTGCTCTGTCTTCCCAGAAAATCTCTCTAAGTCCTTCATTTTGAATATATAATTGTTTTTGCTGTGGCTCATTGCTGCTGCTGGTGTAACAATAAAAGCACATTTTACACAGGGGCGTCTCCACCGGCCTCGCCAAATTGCAAATTCGGTGGAAAAAATGTATACGCACCGCCCTGACCGAATCAAGGTTGCACCGTTGTTGTAATCGGATATTGCCTCAGGGTGCTGGATAAGAGTGTTTGGATTGTAAGGATAAGTACCCGCCAGCCCGGTTGTGTAAACCGTGCTGGCGGGTTGATGAAGTTGATAACGCTTGCCGTTTTCGCCAAACCCCATGTAGCAAGTCTACATAGTGCGGGTTGCCGATGAAAGGCTGAGGCTTGGCCTCGGCATCGCAATCGCAGTATGTAGGCCGGGCTACGATTTGGCTCTTGAATTGCCACCGCCTGCCCCCTATGCCCCGGCCACCCCGGCGGCATCAGATGCGTCGCAGGTGATGCGTGCACTCGGCATGTCGATCGACGTCATTTGCGCCCTGTTGCGGCCGCAACGTCACGCGTTGTTGCGCCGCACGCCCGGGCATACCCACCACAACCACTCCTATTCTCGCGTATATCCGTGTATGTTCGCCGCTTCCAAGGAAGCGGCATTGAGATGGCCTTCGGGTCGCGGAGTTAATAAAAATGAAACGCATGTTGTTTAACGCTACGCAGCAAGAAGAGCTGCGCGTAGCGATTGTCGACGGTCAGAAACTGATCGACATCGATATCGAGACGGCCGGGCGCGAACAGCGCAAATCGAACATCTACAAGGGCGTCATCACCCGCATCGAACCGTCGCTGGAAGCCTGCTTCGTCAGCTACGGCGAAGACCGCCACGGCTTTCTGCCGTTCAAGGAAGTGGCCCGCACCTACTTCCGCGAAGGCGTCGACGTGCGCAACGCCTCCGTCAAGGAAGCGTTGCGCGAAGGCCAGGAAATCATGGTCCAGGTCGAAAAAGAAGAGCGCGGCAACAAGGGCGCGGCCCTGACCTCGTTCGTCTCGCTGGCCGGGCGCTATCTGGTCTTGATGCCCAACAACCCGCGCGGCGGCGGCGTGTCGCGCCGGGTCGAAGGCGAAGAGCGCCAGGAACTGCGCGAGACCATGGACAAACTGGACCTGCCCGCCGGCATGTCCGTGATCGCCCGCACCGCCGGCATCGGCCGCAACGTCGACGAGCTGCAGTGGGACTTGAATTACCTGATGCAACTGTGGCGCGCCATCGAAGGGGCCGGCAAATCGGCTTCCGGCGCCTTCCTGATCTACCAGGAATCGTCGCTGGTGATCCGCGCGATCCGCGACTACTTCCAGCCCGACATCGGCGAAATCCTGATCGACACCGACGACATCTACGAGCAGGCGCACCAGTTCATGAGCCACGTGATGCCCGACATGGTGCACCGCGTCAAGCGCTACAGCGACGACGTGCCGCTGTTTTCGCGCTTCCAGATCGAACACCAGATTGAAACGGCGTACTCGCGCACCGTGCCCCTGCCTTCCGGCGGCGCCATCGTCATCGACCACACCGAGGCGCTGGTCTCGGTCGACGTCAACTCGGCCCGCGCCACCCGCGGCTCGGACATTGAAACGACCGCCTTCAACACCAACTGCGAAGCGGCCGAGGAAGTGGCGCGCCAGTTGCGCCTGCGCGACTTGGGCGGCCTGATCGTCATCGACTTCATCGACATGGAAGTGGCGAAGAACCAGCGCGAAGTCGAGCAGCGCCTGAAAGACGCGCTGCACCACGACCGCGCCCGCGTGCAGATGGGCAAAATCTCGCGCTTCGGCCTGATGGAACTGTCGCGCCAGCGCTTGCGCCCTTCGCTGTCCGAAGGCAGCCATGTGACGTGCCCGCGCTGCTCCGGCACCGGCCACATCCGCGACACCGAATCGTCCGCCCTGCAAGTGCTGCGCATCATCCAGGAAGAGGCGATGAAGGAAAACTCGGCGACGATCCACGTCCAGGTGCCGGTCGACGTCGGCGCCTTCCTGCTCAACGAGAAGCGCGGCGAGGTCTTGAAAATCGAGAACCGCCACCGCATCGCCGTGATCCTGATCCCGAACAAGCATCTGGAAACGCCGCACTACAAGCTCGAACGCATCAAGCACGACGATCCGCGCCTGGAAGAAGCGCAAGCGAGCTACAACCTGGCCGAGAGCGCCGAAACCGACATGGCCTACAGCAAGCGCCAGAAGGAAGAAGCCAAGCCGCGCCAGGAAGCCGTCGTCAAGACGATTACTCCGGACCAGCCGGCCCCGTTGGTCGAGCGCAAGCCGGTCGAAGTGGTCAAGCCAGTGCCGGTGTACGTGCCGCCGCCGCCGCCGCAAGGACTGATCGCCAAGATCATCAGCTTCTTCAGCGCCAAGCCGGAAGCGCCGGTGGCAACGCCGGCAGCCGTGCTGGCCGCCAAGCCAGCCGTGGCAACCGACCGCAACGCCGACCGCAACGCCCGCGGCCCGCGCGGCCGCAACCGCAACGGCAAGCCGGGCGAGCGCACCGAGCGCGAACCAGGCCAGGCCCGCGTCCAGCCGGAAGTGGCGGCCAAGGAAGCCGACGACGCCGACAAGGCGGCCCGTCCGGTGCGTCCGCCGCGTCCGCCGCGCGAACCGCGTGAAGCGCGCGAGCCGGGCGAGCTGACGGCGCCGCGCGAACGCGCCGAGCGTCCGGAACGTCCGGAGCGTACGCCCCGTCCGCCGCGCGAACCGCGCGCCGACAAGGCCGCGGTCGCCGAAGTCAAGGTTGACGAGCTGACAGTGGGCGTCAGCGTTGCCGCCGTCACCGCGCCGGCGCCGTCGGCCGGCCCGGTAGTGGAGCAAGAAGCGCCCACCATCGACCTGCTGAAAGCGGCGCCGAGCATCGGTCCCGACGGCGAAGAACTCGACGTCGACGGCGAAGAGCCGCGCCGCCGCCGCCGCCGCGGTGGCCGTAACCGCAACCGCCGCGACCGCGAAACGGGCGAAATGATTGAAGGGTCGGCATCCGATACCGACGGTCAAGAGTCGGCGCCAGTGGCCAGCTTCAGCGTAGCGCCGGCAGACGATGCCGCCGCCGACGCGACGCCAGTTGCCGACGTGCCCGCCCAGACTGCGCCCGCAGTCGAGGCGGCGGCACCTGCCGTGACGGCTGAAGTTGCCGCTCCTGTAGTGGAAGTTACCGCGGAAGCCGAAGTGGCCGCTCCGGTAGCCGAAGCGGTCGCTCCGGTCGTGGTGGCTGAAGTTGCCGCACCAGCCCCTGCCGCCGAGCCTGTCGTTGCAGCGAAAGAGGAAACCGTGGCGGCGCCGGAAGTTGCGCCCGCCGTCATCGTGGAAGCTGTCGCTGTCGAAGCGGCGCCTGTGGTCGAAGCGGAAGTGCTGGAAGTTACCGCTCCGGTCGTCGTGGAAGCCATTGCCGTTGTAGCCGAAACGCCTGCGCCTGCTCCTGCGCCTGCTCCTGCGCCGGTGGTACCGCGTGTCGCCCCGACCCCGGCCCCTGCGCCGGTCGCGGCAGCGCCTGCCATCGACATCAGCGCGGTGCTCGGTTCGGCCGGCCTGACGCTGGCGGCCACCGATCCGGAAAAACTGCGGGCGGCACGCGAAGCGGCCGCCAGCGCGGTCGCTCCGGTGCGCAAGCCACGCGAGCGCAAGCCGCTGCCGCAGCAAGCCGATGAGCCGCTGGTGCAAGTCAACACCCAGCGCAATTAAACTGAACGGGTTGCATCCCCTCCAGTTGCTCTAAAAAAAGGGGAAGCCAAGTGCTTCCCCTTTTTTTCAACCGGGGACAGACCACGATTTTCCCGCAATATTGCGGGAAAATCGTGGTCTGTCCCCCTAATCTTTTTATATTGCGGGAAAATCGTGGTCTGTCCCCTAATCTTTTTCTAATCTTTTTCGAATCACCAATATGGCCACACCCGTCGACCGCCCCGCCGCCGTCAGCCTGAGCACCGCCTTCTGGTATTGGCTGAAGCTGGGCTTCATCAGCTTCGGCGGTCCGGCCGGCCAGATCGCGCTGATGCACACCGAACTGGTCGAGCGGCGCCGCTGGATTTCCGAGCAGCGCTTCCTGCACGCGCTCAACTACTGCATGCTGCTGCCCGGCCCCGAGGCGACCCAGCTGGCCATCTACATCGGCTGGCTGATGCACAAGACCCGCGGCGGCGTCATGGCCGGCGCGCTGTTCGTGCTGCCCTCGCTGCTCATTCTGATATTGCTGTCCTGGATATACCTGGCCTTCGGCAACGTGCCGGCGGTCGCCGGCGTGCTGTACGGCATCAAGCCGGCGGTCGTCGCCATCGTACTGGCGGCGGCCTGGCGCATCGCCAGCCGCAGCGTCAAGAACGCCACGCTGGCCGCCATCGCCATCGCCGCCTTCCTGTCCATCGCCGTGCTGCGCCTGCCATTTCCGGTGATCGTGCTCGGCGCGGCCGCCATCGGCCTGGCCGGCGGCCGCTTCTGGCCCGGCCAGTTCCAGATCGGCGGCGGCCATGCGCACGCCCGCGCCAGCTATGGCCCGGCCATCATCGACGACGACAGCCCGACGCCGGCGCACGCCCGCTTCGCCTGGCGCCGCCTGCTGGCGGTGGCGCTGGCCGGCGCCGGCCTCGGCGCCGGCGCCTGGCTGCTGCTGGCGGCCGTCTTCGGCGCCGCCAGCCCGCTGGCGCAGATGGGCTGGTTCTTCACCAAGGCGGCCATGATGACCTTTGGCGGCGCCTACGCCGTGCTGCCCTACGTCTACCAAGGCGGCGTCGACACCCTCCATTGGCTCAGCGGCGCCCAGATGATAGACGGCCTGGCGCTGGGCGAAACCACGCCAGGCCCTTTGATCATGATCGTCGCCTTTGTCGGCTACGTCGGCGCCTGGACCCACGCCTTATTCGGCGACAAGCTGGCGCTGGCCGGCGCAGCGGGCGCCTGCGTCGCCACGTTCTTCACCTTCCTGCCCTCGTTCATCTTCATCCTGGCCGGCGGGCCGCTGGTCGAGTCGACCCGCGACAACATCCGCCTGACGGCGCCGCTGACGGCCATTTCGGCGGCCGTGGTCGGCGTCATCGTCAGCCTCGCGCTGTTTTTCGGCCAGCACGTGTTTTGGCTGGAAACACCGGGCCCGCACTGGGACCCGGCCGCCATCGCCATCAGCGCCGCCGCCTGCGTGGCCTTGTTCCGCTTCCGCGTCGGCACCATCAAATTGATCTTCGCCTGTGCCTTCGCCGGCCTCGTGCTATCGTATCTGTCTTAGCGGTATTTCCACGTAATTGCACCAGAGAATTCATGGCTGAAAAGATCATCATCCTCGCCGACGGCCGCCAGACGGCGCCGGCGGTCCCCGCGCTGCTCGAAACACCCGACGGCCGCGTAACGGACCGGCTTGCCCGGCCGCTGCACGACCTGCGCATTTCCATCACCGACCGTTGCAACTTCCGCTGCGTCTACTGCATGCCCAAAGAGGTGTTCGACAAGAACCACGCCTACCTGCCGCACGGCGCGCTGCTGTCGTTCGAGGAAATCACCCGCATCGCCACGCTGTTCGTGGCGCACGGCGTGGAAAAGATCCGCCTGACCGGCGGCGAGCCGCTGCTGCGCAAAAACATCGAAAAGCTGATCGGCATGCTCGCCGCGCTGAAGACGCGTTCCGGCCAGCCGCTCGACCTGACCTTGACCACCAACGGCTCGCTGCTGGCCAAAAAAGCCCAGTCGCTGAAGGACGCCGGCCTGCAAAGGGTGACGGTATCGCTCGACTCGCTCGACGACGCCACCTTCAAGCGCATGAACGACGTCGACTTCGCCGTCGCCGACGTGCTGCACGGCATCGACGTCGCCCACCAGGTCGGCCTCGGCCCGATCAAGATCAACATGGTCGTCAAGGCCGGCATGAACGACCAGGAAATCGTCCCGATGGCGCGCCATTTCAAGGGCACGCCCTACATCCTGCGCTTCATCGAGTACATGGACGTGGGCGCCTCCAACGGCTGGAACCTGGCCGAGGTGATCGCCTCGGCCGAGGTGGCGCGGCGCATCGGCGCACACCTGCCGCTCGAACCGATCCAGGCCAACTACACCGGCGAAACCGCGGCGCGCTGGCGCTACAGCGACGGCGGCGGCGAAATCGGCCTCATTTCCAGCGTCACCCAGGCGTTTTGCGCCGACTGCACGCGCGCCAGACTCTCCACCGAAGGCAAACTCTACACCTGCCTGTTCGCCACCGGCGGCCACGACTTGCGCGCGCTGCTGCGCGGCGGCCGCAGCGACGCGGAAATCTCGACCGTGCTGGCGCATCTGTGGCGCGCCCGCGGCGACCGCTATTCCGAGCTGCGTACCGTCAACACCAGCGGCTTGGCACGCGGCGGCAAAAAAGTGGAAATGTCTTATATCGGCGGTTAAGGCCGCGGCGCCAACCCGGCGCCGCGGTCACGCACGACATTCATAATAGATAAACAATGATCGACAAGCACAACATTACCGGCCTGATCCTGGCCGGCGGACGCGGCACCCGTATGGGCCGCGTCGACAAGGGCTTGATGCCGCTGCGCGGCGCCACCATGGCGGCGCAGGTGCTGCGCACGCTGGCGCCGCAGGTCGGCGCGCTGGCCATCAACGCCAACCAGAACCTGGCGACCTACGAAACGCTGGGCGTGCCGGTCTGGCCGGACGAGCTGGGCGGCTTTGAAGGGCCGCTGGCGGGCTTGCATAGCGGCTTGCGCCGTTGCAACACCGAATTCTTGGTCAGTGTGCCCTGCGACTCGCCGTTCTTGCCGGACGACCTGGTGGCGCGGCTGGCCGCGGCCTTGCTGGCCGAGGACGCCGACCTGGCCGTCGCCGTCACGTTGGAAAGCGACCCCGACGGCGCCGCCTACGAGCAAACCCACGCCGTCTTCTGCCTGCTGAAAACCAGCGCCTTGCCGACCCTCAGCGCCTACCTGGACGGCGGCGGACGGCGCATGCAGGGCTGGTATGGCGACTTGGCGGTGGCGCGGGTGCGCTTCGACCAGACCGAGGCGTTCCGCAACATCAACACGCCGGAGCAATTGCGCAGCGCCGAGGCGGGAATGGCCGCCGCTGCCCAGGCCGCCACGCCGGCGCCGCCCGCCGGCCAGCCCGGCGCCGCCGCGCTGTCGGTGCGCGCGGCCCAGCGCCTGATCGAGGCGGCCATCACGCCGATCCGTTCGAGCGAGCAGGTGGCGCTGCGCAGCGCGCTGGACCGGGTGCTGGCGGCCGACATCATCTCGCCGATCAACGTGCCGGCGCACGACAATTCGGCGATGGACGGCTACGCCGTGCGCGGCGCCGACCTGCGCGCCGACGGCCCCACCACGCTGGCCATCGTCGCCACCGTCTACGCCGGCCATCCGGCCGAGCTGGCCATCGGCCCCGGCCAGTGCGCCCGCATCATGACCGGGGCCGTGATGCCGGCCGGCTGCGACAGCGTGGTGCCGCAGGAACTGGTCAGCCACGCCGACGCCGCCGCCGTGACGATCCCGGCGGGCGCCATCCGCGCCGGCGACAACCGCCGCCTGAAGGGCGAGGATTTGCTGGCCGGCAGCCCGGCGCTGAAAAAAGGCAAGATCATCCGCCCGGCCGAATTGGGCCTGCTGGCCTCGCTCGGCGTGGCCGAGGCGCCGGTGCAGCGGCGCCTGCGGGTGGCGTTCTTCTCCACCGGCGACGAATTGCGCTCGATCGGCGAGCCGCTCGACGCCGGCTGCGTCTACGACAGCAACCGCTACACGCTGTTCGGCATGCTGAACCGGCTCGGCTGCGACGTCATCGACATGGGCATCGTCAAGGACCAGCCGGCGGCACTGGAGGCGGCGCTGCGCAGCGCCTGCGAAAACGCCGACGCCGTCATCACCTCCGGCGGCGTGTCCTCCGGCGAAGCCGACTACACGCGCCAGATCATGGCCAGGCTGGGCCAGGTGGACTTCTGGCGCATCGACATGCGCCCCGGCCGGCCGATGGCGTTCGGCCAGATCAGCTCGAACGGTCGCAGCGCCTTCCTGCTCGGCCTGCCCGGCAACCCGGTGGCCGTCATGGTGACCTTCTATTTCTTCGCCCGCGTCGCGCTGCTGCGCATGATGGGCGCCGACGCCGCGCCGCCGCCGCTGCTGCGGGTGCGCTCGCGCGACCCGATCCGCAAACGGCCGGGCCGCACCGAATTCCAGCGTGGCATCCTCGGCCTCGACGCCGCCGGCCTGCAAGAGGTGCGCGTAACCGGTTCGCAAGGCTCCGGCATCCTGCGCTCGATGTCCGAAGCGAACTGCATGGTCGTGCTGCACGACGAGCAGGGCAACCTCGGCGCCGGCGACGCGGTCGACGTCATGCTGTTCGACGGCCTGGTCTAGGCGCCGTCCGGCCGGCGCGGCACCGCCGCCCTCCTCCTTGCCCTGGCGCCAAACCAAGAGCGTCACCCTGGGGGCAGAGCCTCAGGGTTTAACCTACTCGCCTTGACGCCGGCTCTTTGACGGCGCGCCGATCCAGCGGCTCCCCAGCACACCTGGAATAAATGTCCAGCGTTATCTTCCCACCCTGAAAATATTCCGAATCAAAGTTGCGGCGAAACAAAATTTACCCTCAAATATCTTTCTTTATTACCAAATCAGTTTCCCTCGTGATAACATGCATTCCGGTTAGATCATTCACTTGTGAAAATAATAATGACAAACAACAAAATATCAGCCTTTTCCCGTCGTCCACTGGCCTGGATTTCCGGCATCGTCGGTATGCTGATGTGCGCGACCGCCTTGTCGGTGGCGCCGCTGCCGGCCCAGGCAAAAGCGGCGCCGGCCGACGAGCGCATTGACAGTTGCAACTGGAACCGTCCCGGCGTCAATCCCTTCATGGGCGACGTCGTTGCAGCGGTCGACCGCTACCAGGACATTCCCGGCCCGGTGCGCGAGCGCCTGAAACAGCGCATGCGCGACCGCAACTTCGACGAATTCGTGACCATCAGCCGTGACGCCATCAGCGGCCGCGACAACTACGACGCGCGCATCAGCGATATGCACTTCGGCACTGGCCGGGTTTGCCGCCAAGTGTCGCGCGCCGGTTGGACTGCGGACATGAAAGAACGCGGCCTGGTGTACTGCGAACAGGGCCATTGCATTCTGGTACCAACGATTTGCCGCAACGTCAGCCGGATCTCGCGCGGCGCGCCCACGGCGCAAGGCGCTGGCGGCGCAGGTGGCGCAGGCGGCGCACCGGCCGGCGAGGTATCGCCACCCTTCGCGGCAACCGAAGGCAATTCGTTTAACGAATTGCACAGCGGCTCGGCAGGGTCCAATAGTAACGTGCCGAACAAGGTCGCCAGCGGCGCCGGCGATCTGCCCGGCATGGTGTGGGGTGGCGGTCTTGGACCTGCGGCAACCTCACTGGGCGGCTTGTCGCTGTTTAGCGGCGGCAACGCCGTCAGCAGTGGCGGCGGTGGCGGTGGTGGGGGTGGTGGGGGTGGTGGGGGTGGTGGGGGTGGTGGGGGTGGTGGGGGTGGTGGCGTCCCTCCCGCCGTCCTGACCCCGGTTCCAGAGCCGGCAGGCTGGGCCATGCTGTTGGCCGGATTGGCATTCGTGGGATTCGCTGCGCGTCGCAGCCGCAAGGCATAGACAGCGCCCGCGTCGGCTTGAGTGTAAGGAACGGCCCCCGCGGGGGCCGTTTAGCGTTCCGGCGCCGCTTTTAAATGCGCCATCGCCTGGGCCGAGCTGGCGTACAAGGCCGGGTCGCGGTCGCGGCGCCGGAACGCCTCGCCCACGTAGGCGCGCATGAAGGCGCTGTGGGTGTAGCGCGTCACGCGGCTGTAGTAACGCTCGCTCAGGCCGTTCACCATGTCGATGTAATCGTCCAGCACGTCGGGCAGGATGGTGAAATTGTCGTAGTTGACGACGGCCGGCACTTTTTTGCCGAGCAGCTCCAGGCGCGCCGCGACCAGCGTGCCGATAGCGGCGATGGTGGCGCTGTCGGCCACGTTGAATCCTTCAAAATTGACAAAGAACAGCTCCTGGCGCGGGTCGTACACCAGCCGTTGCTCCAGCGGCAGCGAGAGCATATCCGCGCGCAAACCCATTCCATCGTCAACGAAAATGCGCGCATCCATCAGCTTTAGCGTCGCACTGACGGCGGGCGCGAAGGCCATTTGGCTGAGTATGTCGCGCTCCAGTTCAATGCCGGGCGCGATCTCGATCAGCTCCAAGCCCTGCGGCGTCAGGCGGAACACGCAGCGCTCGGTGACGAACAGGGCCGTCTGGCCGCGCGCGCTGGCGTGCGCGCCGCTATAGGTGCGGTGCTCGACCTCGCCGATGAACTTGCGGCAGGCGCCCTCCTGCACGATGGCGAGGCGGCCGCCCTGCACCGCCAGCTTCAGGCCGTCGGCCGTGAAGGTGCCGACAAACACCACCTTCTTGGCGTTCTGGCTGATATTGATGAAACCGCCGGCGCCGGCCAGGCGGCGTCCGAACTTGCTGACGTTCACGTTGCCCAGGGCGTCGGCCTGGGCCAGGCCGAGGATTGCCACGTCCAGCCCGCCGCCGTCGTAGAAGTCGAACTGGTAGGGCTGGTCGATGATGGCGTCGGCGTTGGTGGCCGCGCCAAAATTCAGGCCGCCGGCCGGCATGCCGCCGATGACGCCGGGTTCCGCCGTCAACGTCAGCAAATCGAGCAGCTTCTCCTCGGCGGCAACGGCGGCGACGCCCTCCGGCATGCCGATGCCGAGGTTCACCACATTATTCGCGTACAACTCCATCAGGGCGCGCCGGGCGATCACCTTGCGCTCGCACAGCGGCATCGGGGCAATGCTCGACAAAGGCACCCGCAGCTCGCTGGCAAAGGCCGGACTGTACTGCTCGACGAAGGTTTGCATATGGTATTCGGGCTTTTCCGCCACCACCACGCAATCGACCAGGATGCCGGGGATTTTCACTTGGCGCGGGTTCAGGCTGCCGCGCTCGGCGATGCGCTCGACCTGGACGATGACGATGCCGCCGGAATTGTGCGCCGCCATCGCAATGGCCAGCGCCTCCAGCGTCAGCGCCTCGCGCTCCATCGTCACGTTGCCGTTGGCGTCGGCCGTGGTGCCGCGGATGATGCCGACATGGATAGGCATGCTCTTATAGAACAGGTATTCCTTGCCGCCCAGGACGATCAGCTCGACCAGTTCCTCGGTGGTGCGGGCATTCACCTTGCCGCCGCCGAAACGCGGGTCGACGAAGGTGCCCAGGCCGACCTCGGAGAGCAGGCCCGGCTTGCCGCCGGCGATGTCGCGGAACAAATGGCTGATGACCCCCTGCGGCAGGTTGTAGGCCTCGATCTTGTCGTCCATCGCCAGGCGCTGCAGCTTTGGCACCAGGCCCCAGTGGCCGCCGATGACGCGGCGGACCAGGCCCTCGTGCGCCAGATGGTTCAGGCCGCGCTCCTTGCCGTCGCCCTGCCCGGCCGCATACACCAGCGTCAGGTCGCGCGGATGCGCCAGGCCGTCCTGCGACTCGGCGCCGGACTGCAAAAAGCGCTGCTCCAGCGCCACCGCGATATTTTCGGCGAAACCGATGCCGACGAAACCGCCGGTGGCGACGGTGTCGCCGTCGTGGATCAGCCGCACCGCGTCAAAGGCGCTGACGATTTTGTTGCGCTGGGCGCCGCTGTGCAGGCCGGCGGCGGCCGAGTCGATGCTGCGAGCGATGCTGGAAGACGACATGTTTTCTCCTCAAACAATTCAACCACGCCGACTTTACCGTGGCGCGGGCGGCTCCTACGGCGCCTCGTCCAGCTCGACGTCCGGGCCCAGCACCAGTTGCGCGGTCTCGCTCGGCAAGGCTTCCACCGACTTCAGCTTACGCGCCATCTGGCGGCTGCGCACCTCCGCGCTCTCGATATTCTTAGCGGCGCGTTCCAGCGCCAGCTTGGTCTGGCTCAAGACATCGCCGAATTTGCCGAACTCCGTCTTCACCGCGCCCAACACCTGCCACACCTCGGACGAGCGTTTTTCCAGCGCCAGCGTGCGAAAGCCCATTTGCAGGCTGTTCAGCAGGGCCGACAGCGTCGACGGCCCTGCGATGCTGACCCGGTTGACGCGCTGCAACTCGTCGGCCAGGCCGGGGCGCCGCATCACCTCGGCGTACAAGCCCTCGGTGGGCAGGAACAGGATGGCGAAGTCGGTGGTGTGCGGCGGCGACAGGTACTTCTCGGCGATGGTTTTGGCCTCGCCGCGTACCGCGCGCTCCAGTTCGCGGCCGGCCAGCGCCACGCCGTCGGCGTCGGCGCGCTCGGCGGCCTCGACCAGGCGCTCGTACTGCTCCTTGGGAAACTTGGCGTCGATCGGCATCCACACCGGCGCGCCGCCGTCGACGGCGCCCGGCAGCTTCAAGGCGAATTCGACGCGCGCGCCGGTGCCGGGAATGGTTTCGACGTTTTTCGCGTACTGGTCGACGGTGAGTACTTGCTCCAGCAACATCTCCAGTTGCACCTCGCCCCAGGTTCCGCGCGTCTTAACGTTGGTCAGCACCCGCTTCAGGTCGCCGACGCCGATGGCCAGCTGCTGCATCTCGCCGAGTCCCTGGTGCACCCGTTCGAGCCGCTCCGACACCTGGCGGAACGACTCGCTCAGGCGCGCCTCCAAGGTCGCGTGCAGCTTCTCGTCGACGGTCTTGCGCATCTCTTCGAGGCGGGCGCCGTTATCGGCCTGTAAATCGCCGATCTTCGACTCCAGCGTGGCGCGCACCTCCAGCAGGCGCTGCGCGTTCGACTGCGTCAGATGCAGCAGCGCCTGGTTCATCGCCTCGCCGAAGCGCGCCAGGCCGGCCGACTGCTCCTCGCGCCCGCCCTGCGCCTGCGCCTGGCTTTGCGCGCGCATACCGTCGAGCTGCTGCACCGTGGCCGCGTGCGACTGCGCCAGCGCCGCGCTCAACTCCTGGCGCGTGGCCTGGGCCGAGGACTGCAACTGCATGCGCACCTCGCGCTCGACGCGCTCGATACGCTCCAGGCTCAGTTGCTGCGACTGCTGCAACTGTTGCAATTGCAGCAGCGTCGGGGGGGGGGGGGGGGAGGGGGGGGGGGGGGGGGGGGAAAAAAAAAAAAAAAAAAAACAAAAAAAAAAAAAAAAAAAAAAAAAAAAGAAAAAAAAAAAAAAAAAAAAAAAAAAAAAAAAAAAAAGAAAGACGGCACAAC
>NZ_JBJXIB010000123.1:0-18166 GCF_046115965.1 Janthinobacterium sp. CG_23.3
CGTGCCTCGGCTCTCATAACCTCAACTACTCGAACCGCCCGGTGCGGACCCGCATGCCGGGTGGTGTGGCAGGGGACCGGCCAGTAATTGGCCGCCCCTATGCCGATACCCGGAACATGGGCTTGCGCTGGCGGGCGCCACCGTCGCCGGTTTTGTTCTACGATTGTCCAATCGGCTTCTCGGGTGAACGACGATGGAACAAAAATGGCCACAACAGATCTGGCTGGTGCGGCACGGTCAGAGCGCCGGCAACGTCGCGCGCGACGCCGCCGAAGCAGCCTCCCACCTGCATATCGACATTGCCGACCGCGATGTCGACGTGCCGCTGTCGGAGTTGGGCCAGCGCCAGGCGCAGGCGCTGAGCGGCTGGTTCGCCGGCTTGCCGGAGCCGCAGCAGCCGACGGTGGTGCTGGCATCGCCTTATCTGCGCGCGCGCGACACGGCGCAGGCGGTGGCCGCCCGCCTGTCGCGCGAGCAGCTGCTGACGGTGATGGCCGATGAGCGGCTGCGCGAGAAGGAGTTCGGCATCCTCGACCGACTGACGCCGTTGGGCATCCTCGGCAAATTCCCCGAGCTGGCCCAGCAGCGCAAGCATGTCGGCAAATTCTATTTCCGTCCACCCGGCGGCGAAAGCTGGTGCGACGTGATCCTGCGCCTGAGAAGCGTGCTCGACACCATCACGCGCGAATACCGCGGCGAGCGGGTGCTGATCGTCGGCCACCAGGTGATTGTCAATTGCTTTCGCTATCTGCTTGAGCGCCTCGACGAAAACGCGATCCTGGCGATCGACCGCGCCGCCGACGTGCCCAACTGCGGCGTAACCTCGTATCGCTTCGATCCGGCCGCCGGCAAGCGCGGCAAACTGATGCTGGAGATGGCCAACTTCGTGGCGCCGCTGGAAAGCTGCGGCACCCCCGTCACCGTCGCGCCGGACCGTCCGGCCGCGCCCAAAGCCTGAGGCGTCCATGCCGAATTGCGCCACCACCGCCTCCACCACCACCGCCAGCACCGACGTGAGCGCGCGCTTGTTGCGCGATTGGCCTTTGCCGATGCCCTCGTTCGACGCCGACAAGGAGGTGCGCGGGCACCTGTTGATCGTCGGCGGCGCGCGCGAGATGCCCGGCGCGGTCCTGCTGGCCGCCAACGCCGCCTTGCGCGCCGGCGCCGGCAAGCTGAGCGTTGCCACCGCCGCCAGCGTGGCGACGCCGCTGGCGCTCGCCATTCCGGAGGCGCGCGTGCTGGGCCTAGCCAAAACGGCCGGCGGCGGCCTGTTGCTGGACGGCGCCGGCGAATTGGCCAGACTGGCCGGCCAGGTCAGCGCCGTTCTGATCGGCCCGGGCATGCAGGACGAGGCGGCGAGCGCTGCGCTGGTGCGCGCGCTGTTGCCGCATTGCCGGCAGGCGCCGCTGCTGCTGGACGCCGCCGCCATGTCGGTGACGCTTGCGTGGCCGTCGCCGGACGGGTCCGGGACGGCGGCCCCGTTACGCTTCGACAGCCCGGTGTTGCTGACGCCGCACGCCGGCGAAATGGCGCATTTGAGCGGCGCCGGCAAGCCGTCAGTTGCCGCCGAGCCGGAGCGGACGGCGCGCCAAGCGGCGTTGCGCTGGAACGCCATTGTCGTGTTGAAGGGCGCGCTGACCTGCATCGCCGCGCCGGGCGGCCAAGCCTGGTTGCACCAGGGCGGCAACACCGGCTTGGCGATTTCCGGCTCCGGCGACACGCTGGCCGGCATCATCGCCGGCTTGGCGGCGCGCGGCGCGCCGCTGGAACAGGCCGCGGCGTGGGGCGTGGCGCTGCACGCGATGGCCGGCGAGCAACTGGCGCTGCGGCACGGCCCGCTCGGCTACCTGGCCCGTGAACTCAGTGCTGAACTGCCTGCCTTGTTGCGCTCGCTGGCGGCGGACTAGGCGCGCCGGGGGCCGCGGCGCCAACCAGGCGCGCGGACAAAAAAAGGGCGGGAGCTGGCTCCCGCCCTTCGGCGATCAGTTACCTGACCCTTTCCCTCTTATCGCTTACTTGACCGTCTCATAGGCGCCGATGTCGTTGGCTACGCCTTGCGGCCGCGCCACCACGGCGCTGAGGTCGTCGCCGATGGCGAACGGCGCCGCCTGCGTGCCCTTGTCGATCGCCGGGCTGCCGGCGCCGAGGGTGAGCTTGCCGCTGCTGGCCGCGGTGAACAGCGGGTTGCCGTAGAGGCCCAGCGTGTCGCGCGCCAACGCCGACCAGCCATACCCGTTGTCCCAATACAGGTTGCGCTTGAAGTCGAGGTAATTGTCGTCGTCGCCGACGTTCTTGTAGAAGGTCGACGAGCGCACCGTGGACGGGCCGGCCGCGAACAGGTTGTCGTAGATGCGGACGGCGCCGGTCGGGTTGTAATTGCCCCATGTGTTGAGCACCTGGGCATTGCCCGAACCGCTGTCTTGGCGGTCGTTGTCGTAGAAGGTGTTATGCGCGATCGTCAGGTCCATATCCTTGGAGATGGTGTCGACGCGCAGCCCGGCGTACATGGAACGGGTGACGACGTTGTTCCAGAAGGCGCCGGAAACGATGGACGTCGCCAAATTCAGGCCGTATTTGCCCGAGCCGTCCAGCCAGTTGTGGTGCACCTTCATGCCGGTGAAACCGCGCCAGTCGCTGGGGAAGCCGCTATAGTTGTTGCCGGCCAGGCCGACGTTGTCGAAGAACTGGATCAAATTGCCTCCGGTGATGTTTTCCACCCAGTTATAACCGATTTCCCAGTTGCTGGCGCCGGAGTCTAGATAGATGCCGTGGTTCTCCAGCGCGCCGACGCAAGCCATGCCGAAGATGTGGTTGCCGAACACCTTGACGTTGTTGCCGTGTCCGGACACGCCGGCGCCCTTGGCGTTGTTGGGCGCGGCAATCGTCGACGGCCAGGGACCGAGTACGTTGTTCACCACGCGCCATGGTCCGGCGCCGTATTGCAGGTTGATCGGCGCGGCGTCGGAGGTGGCTTGGGCGTGCACGTCCATGCGCAGGTTGGAGATCGAGACCCAGTCGCCGGTGGTGCCGAAGTAGGCCGAGTTGGGGCCGTGGATGCCGCCCTTCACGCCGGCCGGGGTCGAGTAGTGGACATCTTCGACGCCGTTGCCGTTCACCGGCCCGGGGTAGGCGGTGATGTGGATCCAGCCGGTGCCGGCCGCGCCGGTGGGCGCCGAGCCTTGTTGCGCGGTATCGCGGAAGCGCAGCCAGGCGCCGTCGAAGCCGGTGTCGCTCCAGTTGCCGCCGCGGATGACGACATGGTCGCCGGCCCGCAGGCTGGCATAGGCGCCGCCGCGCGCGCTGGTTTGCAGGTAGCGCCAGGGTTTGCCGATGTCGCCGGCGAGCGCGGTGGCGTCGTTGCCGTTCTGGGCGACGAACAGCACGCGGCCCGGGTTGGGCGTGAAGGTGCTGCCGACGTTGCTCTTGACGCCATTGACGACGACGCTGACCGGCAGTGCCACGCCTTGCGCCGCGCCGCCCAGAGATCCGACCTGGACCGTAATTTGCTGCAGGCCGAGCTTGGCGCCAACCTTGGCCGAGCCGAGGTAGCGGTAGTTGGCCACTTCGGCGCCGCCGATGTAGACCTTGGTGCTGGTACCCATGCCGCTGCTGCCGAAACGGCTGCCGAAGATGGACAGGTAGGCGCCGTTATTGCCTTCGCCGCCGCTGGTCGGGCCGGACACCGCGTCGGTGTAGCTGACGACGGGTGCGCCGGCGACCGGTTGCGGCGCTGGCGGAGGTGGCGGAGGTGAGGCCGGAGGCGGAGGTGACGCCGGAGGCGGCGGCGCGGCGATCGCGGCGAAGCTGGCGCTCGCAGTTAAATTGTTGCCGAGTGTGACGCTGCATGTACTGGCCCTGCCGGCGCATGCGCCGCCCCATTGGCTGAAGGTGTAGCCGGAAATGGGCTGGGCGGTCAGCGTCAGGCCCGTACGGTTGGGGAACGTGGCGCCGCAGGTCGAGCCGCAGGAAATGCCGGCCGGTTGCGACGTCACTTTGCCGCCGGCGCCGGACGTCACCGTCAGCGTGCGCCGGCTCCAAAAGCCGAGCCAGGCCGCCGTATCTGCCGGGCTGGCTGGCGACACCACGGTCTCGCTGGCGAGGACGTCGCCGCCGCCATTGCCGTCGCCGCCGCCACCGCCGCCGCCACAGCCGGTAATCAACAATGCCGAAAACAGGGTCAGGGCGGTGCGCCTGGCCCATGGCGCGCGCAGATAGGGCGTGCGAAGGGACGCGTTGGCGGGGGTGCGAGGTTGCTTGTGCGTGTGGCTGTTCATCAGCGGCTCCGTTTTAATCATCAATAGTTCCTTAGGTTTTGAGGGTCTTGCTTTGTGTTTGATGTGCATCAAATGCCTAAGTTCAATTTTTTTTAAGAAATATTTCAGTATGAAAATAACAACCGCTGTGGCTGGTAGCCGGGATCGGCCGCGAGCGCCCGCGTTGAATAGGGCATCATTCGTCCTGATGGGGGCATATCCTGCTTGTCGTTACCGCAAGCCGGTGGTCTTGGAATATTTTTTTAGGGGCGCGATATGGCGACGCATCCGACTAACCCGGCCGGTGCGCAACGCAGCAGGTCGCCGCAAGTGGCCGCCGGAATAGCGACAGGGGGACGGCTTGGTTTGAGCGGCGCCAGCGCGGCGGCAGGCAAACCGGTGGCGACGGGCCAGGCCGGCGCCTTCGATTTCCTGTCGGGGAATTGAAAAATCCAGAACAGGTAACTGAAGAGCCAGCAGTGGGATGAGTTCGACGGCGAGGCGGGCGTCGTTGGCGCTCTTGGGGGCGGCGCGAGTGTGGAAGATGGGATTCCGACGACGTCGAGGAGGGCAAACCGATGCTGCTACGCGGCGTATGGGATCAGATCAGCGCCAATTCGTCGCGCTGGTATCAGGCGCTAGCGCGCGACGCCGGCTTCACTTGGCGGAAACATCGGCTCACGCGCCGGCACAGGGCCAAGCCCCGTTGACGCCGGCGCCCTTACGCCGCCGGGTCCGCCGCCGCGCTTTTTGCCGTTGCCGGGGCGGACGCAACGGCCGTCCGCGGCGCCGGCGCCAGCCCGGCGACCATCGCCGACCAAGGCAGGACATGCTCGATCAACGCCCGCTGGGCGGCGCTGCCCGTCACCACATGGTCGATATCGGGCAGGAAGGTGGTCTTGACCCGTTCGGTGATGCCGAAACGCTTGAAGGCGTCGCGAAATTGCGCTTCGTAATTGTAGAATTCGAAGCCGTCACCGGCGTAAATCAAGCCGACGTCGACCTGGCGCTCCAGCAGGACGCGCAAGCCTTGCGCGAACGCCGCCTTGGCTGGCGAGTCGGCGGTGTAACCGACGCCCAAGGCCCGCGCCAGCGGCTCGGCGCTATCGGCGGCGGGGCGCCGGCCGGCCATGCGGCGCAGCAGCGCGGCGCTCAGGCGCGCAATGGTCGGCGCTACGCCGTGTTGCCGCAAGCGCATGGAGAGGCGGATCAGCTTGGTTTTCAAGGTGGCGTAGCGATAGGCTTCGAACAGCAGGATGCCGGCGACGCGCTCATCGCGTTGCGCCGCGTTATAGCTGTGGAAACCGCCGGAGCAAAAGCCGAACAGGCCGAAGCGCTGCAAGCCGGTGGCCTGGCCCAGGGCCGTCATGGCCGCGCGCAGGTCGGCCACCGCTTGCGCTTCGAAGCCGACGCTGCCGTCGGTGCGGCGGCTGTCGCCGAGGCCGGCCAGGTCGAAGCGGATCGAGGCGATGCCGCGGCCCGCCAGCGCGCGCGCCAGCCGCACGTTCAGGCGGTGCGGGCCGATGCGGTGCACGATGCCGGCGTTGAACAGGATGATGCCGGCCGTGGCGCCGTGCCCGGCGCCCCCGGCCGTGACCGGCAGGCAGAGGGTGCCGACCAGGCCGTTGCCGTCGCCGAAGCCGAGCGACACCTCGATCACGCCGCCTCCAGCAGCGCAACGACGCTTGTCACTATCTCGCCGGGGGCGATGGACGCGCCCATGGTTTCGTTGGCCAGCCAGTTGGTGTGGGTCTGGAGCGAACGCAGCGCCGGCGTGTTGCCCAGCGCGCCCAGTCGTTGTTGCAGATCGGCCAGCGCGGCCGAGCCGGGTGCGGCGAGCAGGCTGATGCGGTCGGCCCGCGTCTGCGCCAGCGCGCGCGCCGACAGGCGTTCGAGTTGCCTGCGCAGCAGGGCGGGCAGGGCGAAGCCGAGCGCTTCCGTTTGCGCTTCGCCCAGCGCCATGTCGCGCAGCCTGGCGTCGATAGCCCAGCGCGCCCCGAACGAGTCGCGGCAGGCGGCGACGTGGGCGTCGAGCAAGGCGGCCAGATAGGCCGTGCCGTCGACCACCGGGTCCCACAGCAGGATTTGCTCGACGGCGCGGGCGCCGCTTTGCGAGGCCAGCGCGGCGATACTCGCGCCCAACCTGAGGCCGACCCAGGAGACGCGTTCGCAGGCGCTGCGGCGGCGCAGTTCGGCGTCGGCCGCCAGCACGTCGCGGCACCAGCCTTCCAGTTCGCCTTCGCCGTCCTCGCCGCCGGCGTCGCCGGTGCCGAAGTAATCGAAGCGCATGACGTCGAAGCCGTGCCGCGTCAATTGCTCGGCCAGCAGGCGGAACAGGCGGTGGCTGCGGATCGCTTCCTGGCCGAAGGGGTTGCACAGGAGGACGCATTGGCGCCGCCGTTCGCCCTCGGCGGGGTGGTGGACGGCGAACAGTTGCCGCGCGCCCGGCCCGAAGCGCAGCGGCGTCACGGCCGCCGCCAGCCGGGCCGGGCCGGGTTCGCCAAGCTCATCGCGCTGCCTTGCCGAGCAGGCCGGATACCAGCCGGTTCAGCATGCCCGGTTTAACGGCGTCGGGCGCCGCCTCGTCGTAGGCGCGGGCGATCTGGCGCAGGTTCTCGAAGATGAAGCGGCGCGGGTTCAGGCGCTTGCCGGTGCGCGTCTCCATCGCCAGGATGGCTTGCATGGCCAACAGCGAGTGGCCGCCGGCGTCGAAGAAATTGTCGTCGGCGCCGATGCCGGTGCTGCCCAGCAACTCGCTCCAGATCGACGCCAGCAGCTGTTCCGTCGCGCTGTGCGGCGCCGCGCCGCGCGCCGCCGCCGCGGCAATTGTCGGCGGCGGCAGGGCCTTGCGGTCGATTTTTCCGTTGGGCAGCAGCGGCAAGCGTTCGAGCGCGACGAAATGCTGCGGCAGCATGTAGTTCGGCAGCAGGGCGCGCACATGCGCGCGCAGGGCGGCGTCGTCCGGCGCGTCGCCGCGCGCGGCGAAATAGGCGACCAGCCTGACGTCGCCGGGGACGTCCTCGCGCGCCAGGGCGACGCTGTGGGCCACGCCGGGGTGGGCGTCGAGCGCCGCCTCGATTTCGCCCAGTTCGATGCGAAAGCCGCGCACTTTGACCTGGAAATCGTTGCGCCCGAGGTGTTCCAGCAGGCCGTCGGCGCGCCAGCGGCCGCGGTCGCCGGTGCCGTAGAGCCGACCGCCCGGCGCGCCGGCGCCGATAAACGGGTCGGTGATGAAGCGCTCGGCGCTCAGGGCGGGGCGGTGCAGGTAGCCCAGCGCGACGCCGTCGCCGCCGATCCAGATTTCGCCGGGAACGCCGAGCGGGCAGGGGCGGCGTTGCTCGTCGAGTATCCGGATTACCGTGTTGGCGATCGGCCGGCCGATGCTGATGGCCGGCGCGTCCGGCGTGACGCGCCAGCAGCTCGACCAGACCGTGGTTTCGGTGGGGCCGTACATATTCCACAGCTGCGCGCCGCCCGCCAGCAGGCGCGCCGCCAAGTCGGGCGGCAGGGCCTCGCCGCCGATCAGGGCTTTGAAGCCGGGCGCGCCGCGCCAGCCGGAGTCGAGCAGCATGCGCCAGGTGCCCGGGGTCGCCTGCAGCATGGTGGCGCCGCTGCGCGCCAGTAGTTGCGCCAGCGCGCCGGCGTCGAGCGCCTGCTCGCGGCTGGCCAGGACGATTTCGGCGCCCACGCACAGCGGCAGCAGCAGTTCCAGCACGGCGATGTCGAACGACAGCGTGGTGACGGCCAGCAGGCGGTCGCCGGCAAGCATGCCGGGCGTGTCGCGCATGCTGGTGAGGAAATTGACGACGGCGCGCTGCGGCACCTGTACCCCCTTCGGCTTGCCGGTCGAGCCGGAGGTGTAGATAACGTAGGCGACGCTGTCGGCGTCGGCCGCCAGCGCGTCGTCGGGCGGCGGGGTGTCCGGCGCGGCGGCGATGGCCTCGGCGTCGGCGTCGAGCAGCACGCTGCAGGCGCGCGGCCAGGCCAGCAAGGCGCCCAGCGCCGCTTCGCTGACCAGCGCGGCCAGGCCGGCGTCGCGGGCCATGAAGCGCAGCCGCTCGACCGGATAGGCGGGATCGAAGGGGACGTAGGCGGCGCCGCTCTTGAGCACCGCCAGTTGCGCCACCACCATGGCGGGGCCGCGCTCGACGCATAGGCCGACCCGCTGGCCGCGGCCGATGCCGCGCGCGCGCAGCAGATTGGCGAGGCGGTTGGCGCGCTGGTCCAGTTCTCGGTAGCTGAGGCTGGCGTCGCCGAAGCTGAGCGCGGTGCGCTGCGGCCCGTCGCGCACCTGCGGGGCGATCAGCGCGTCGATGGTGGCGTCGCGCGGATAGGCCGTGGCGGTGGCGTTGTAGTCGGCCAGCCGGCGCAGCTCGTGCGCGGCGAGCGGCAGTTGCGCCAGCGGCGCCTGCGGTTGCGCCAGCACGGCGCCGACCAGGTGCTCGAAGCGCCGCGCCAGCAGTTCGCCGCTGGCCGCCTCGAGCAGATCGCTACTGTAGTTGAGCGCGCCGACCAGGCCGTCCGGCCGCTCGACCAGGCACAGTCCGAGGTCCTGTTCCAGGCCCGGTTGCGCGACCTCGATCGGTGTGTGCTCGAGGTTGCCCCAGCGTGGCGCGAGGGCACGCGCATCCTGGAACGAAAAGCTCGCCTGGTAGAGCGGAAAGCGGCTGGCGTCGCGCGGCGCGCCGAGCGCGCGCGCCAGTTCGTCGAAGGGCACGTCGGCATGCGCGAGCGCGTCGCCGACGGCGTCGCGCACCGTGCCCAGCAGGTGCATGAAGCTCTGTTGCGGATCGATCGACAGGCGCAGCGGCAGGACATGGGCGAACATGCCCATCAGCGTGTCGGCGGCGTCGTCGTGGCGCGCGCGCACCGGCACGCCGATGCTCACCGCGGCTTGCCCGCTCAGTTGGTGCAGACTCAGCGCATAGGTCGCCAGCATCGCCGTGGACAGGCTGGCGCCGGCCTGGCCGGCGAGCGCGCGCGCCGCCTCGACCTGGGCGGCGGCGACTGCGACGCGGCAGGCGGCGGCGCGGCCCGACAGTTCGGCCGGACGGGGCCGGTCGGTCGGGACGGCCAGCGGTTCGAGCGTGCCGTCCAGGCGCGGGCGCCAGTGCGCCAGCCGGGCCGCCAGTGCCTCGCCGTTCATGCGCGCGCGCGGCGGGGCGGGCGGCGGCTCGCGCAGCGCGCAGGGCGTGTTGCTGCGGCGCGCCTGGTATAGCGCCGCCATTTCGGCCTCGAGGATGGCGTCGCAGCAGCCGTCCCAGATGATGTGGTGCGGCGCGAAATAGAACACGTGTTCCTCGTCCCCGGTGCGCCACAGGCGCGCGCGGAACAGCGGCGCCTCGCCCAGTTCGAGTGGCTGGGCGGCGAGCGCCTCGATGCGCGCGCGCAGCGCTTCCTCGCGGGCGTCGGCGTCGGCGCCGCCGCCTACGTCGCCGCGCAGGTCTTCCAGCGGCAGCGCGTCGGCTCGCGGCGCCGCTGCAATGCACTGCACCGGCGTGGCGTCGACGACCGCGACGCCGGTGCGCAGCGCGTCCTGGCGCCGTAGCATGTCGGCGAAGGCGAGCTGGAAGGCGGCCTCGTCGAGCTTGCCGCGCAGGCGGTGCGCCGACGGCATGTTGTAGGTCGGGCGGCCGGGGGCCATGTGTTCGCGGTACCACAGCCGCTCCTGCATCGGCGACAGCGGCGCGGTCGCCGCGGCGCCGCGCGCGCTGGACGGGGGCGCGCCGGCGCCGGCGGGTCCGGCCGGCGGGGCCGGCGGAGCTGGCGGTTCGGCGCCGGCGGCGTCGAACATGACGCGCAGCGGGGTGTCGGGGGCGCGCTCCAAGGCGTCAAGTAATTGTTCCAGCGCCGTCAGCATGTAGGCGGCTAGCCGTTCGGCCGGCAAGGGCGCGCTCACTTGCGTCGTCAAGACAAATTCCCCGTCCCGTTCGTGCACCTCCAACAGCAGCGGGCACGGCGGCGGGGCGAACGGCGCGGCGCCCGGCGCCGCCGCGGCCGTGGTGGCGGCGTCGTCCGGCGTCGGCGACGTGCGGCGGTAGCTCAGCAGCGCCGAGAACAACGGCAGCGCCGCCGCCAGCGCGCTGCAGCGCCGGACCAGCGCCGCCGGCGCGTGCGCGTGCTGGTGCAGGCGCCGCAGTTGCGCGTCCATTTGCCGCACGCTGTCCGCCGCGCTTTGCCCGTCGACGTCGACGCGCACCGGCAGCGTGTTGACCGGCTCGCCGACGGAATGCGCCGTGGCGGGGCCGAATAGCACCGTGCCGAACAGCACGTCGCGGCGCGCCGAGACCTGCGCCAGCACTTGCGCCCAGGCCAGGTGGACCAGGCTGGCGGCGCGTACGCCCAGCGCGCCGGCGCGCTCGCGCAGGCGGCGCGCCAATCGCGCCTCCAGCGCCAGCGTGGCGCAGTTGGGGACGGCCTCGGCTGCCCCGACCAGGCCGAACGGCGCGGTCGGTTCGGTGACGCCCGCCAGCAGATGGCGGAAGAAGACCTCGTGGTCCTGCTCGTTGACAGTGCTTGCGGTGTGGTTCGCCGTCATGGCGCATAGTCCTTGTAAAACGAAAACGGTTGGCGGGGGCGGGAAGCGCTGGCCGGGTTCGCCGGCGCCTTGATACAGCGTAGGGGAACCAAGGGCGGGCATCTTGGCCGGTATCAATCGATGGTCGAAGAGATAATAGAAGCGGCGGCGTCAGCGCGCCAGCTCGTAGGCGCCAATGTCAAAGCCCAGCCCTTGCGGGCGCGGCGTGCTGATGTCGTAGTCGTTGGTGACCAGCCCGGCCACCGCCGCCGAGCCGGCGTCGACGGCCCAGCTGTCCGGGCGCAGGTGGAAGTCGCGGCCGGCGGCGGCGAAGCCGTGCGCGCCGGTCTGCGGATAGGCGTCCAGCCCGGTGTCGCCCTTGCCGCCGAACCAGAAATTGCGGTTGACCACGCCGGCCGAGAGGGCGAAGCCGACGCTGCCGCCGGTGTAGTCGGTGCCCGGCGACGGTACGACGAGGTTGTTTTGCAGGTCAATGGCGTGCGCCGGCAGGTGCCAATCGTTCATGATCGCGGCGTAGCCCGCCTTGCCCTCGGTGTTGGTGTGGTAGAAGGTGTTGTTGTAGATGCGCGCCTGGCGCAACTGGGTCGAATTGAAACGCAGGCCGGCGTAGCGGGTATCGGCGACGATGTTGTTGAAAATGTTGATGCGCTCCCTGCTGCCGTCGGCGAGGTTGATGCCGTGCTTGCCGACGCCGCGGATCAGATTGTGGTGGAAGTTGATGTTGCCGGTCGTGTCGGAGCCGTTGCTGCCGTTGGCATAGGTCTGGAAGCCGCTGCCGCCGGGGATGTTTTCAATGACGTTGTAGGCGATTTCGTAGTCGCCGTCGCCGTCGATATAGATGCCGTGATTTTGCAGCGGGCCGCGGTTTGCCGGCCCGCAATAGACATCGTGGATATGGTTGCCGAGCCAGACCTGGCCGAAGCCGTTGCCGACGATGCCGCCGGCCTTGGCGTCGCTGTTGCCCACGGCGGTGGCGGCGCTCAGCTCGTTGTTGACGATGCGCCAGTGGCTGCCGAGGATTTGCAGGTTGATGGCGCCGGCCGGGCCGCCGGCCTCGATGCGCAGGTTGGACACGCTGAGCCACTGGCCCAGGCCGGGGTACTCCTGGGCGTTGATCGCCGAGATGGCGCCTTTCGGCGGATTGTTGCGGGCGTCGGCCTGATACGCCTGGTAGATGTAGACGTCCTCGCCCGGGTAGCCCATCAGTCCGATCGGCCCGCTGCGCGGTGCCCCGGTCGGTGCCGTGCCGGACTTGTCGCGCACGCGCAGGAAATAGCCGTCGTGGCCGCGGTCGGTCCACGCCGTGCCGGTGCCGCGCAGGACAATGAAATCGCCGGCGCCGGCCTGGCCCCACGCGGCTTGGTCCAGGCGCGCCGTCTGGACGTGGCGGAACGGGCGCCGGATGTCGCCGGCTACGGCCGTCATGTCCTTGCCGTTGACGTTGTCGACGAACAGGATGCGGCCGGGATTGACGGTAAACGTCAGGTTGTCGTTCGACGCCACGCCGTTGAGCACCACCTTCAGCGGCAGCGCGGCGCCCGGCCTGGGTTTGCCGAGCGCGCCAATTTGCACCGTCAGCTGCTGGATGTCGGGACGGCCGCGGGCGCGCCCCAGGCTGCGGTAATTGTCCACCTCGACGCCGCCGATGAACACCTTCAAGGCGCTGCCCAGGCCGACGTTGCCCCAGTTTTTGCCGAACAGCGAGAGATAGATGCCCTTGTTGTTTTCGCCGCCGTCATTCGGGCCCGAGACGATGTCGGTATACACCAGCAATGGCGGCGCTTGCCGCGCGCCCGCGTGGGCGTGGCTGGCAACGGCGCCGCCACCGCCGCACAGCGCCGCCAGCGCACAGCGCAGCAGGACGCGCCCCGGGAAATGCTGGGCCTCATTGGCTTTCATGGACAAATCCTTTCGACGGCGAACGACGGTGGCAGGCGATTATGTGCCGCGCCCATCCGGGCGTGGCAAGGCAGTGCCCAAGTCTTGAGCATAATCAAAAAAAACCGGCGCAAATTGACGCAAAATTGTCATTGTTTTAATTCGGCGTCGCGGCTGCCCATCGATCGCGTCCTCCCCTTGTTGCTGACCATTTTGGATTTTCCTGAGCCGCATATCGTGCTGACCTCACTTTCCGACCGGGCTGGCTTTCTGGTAGCCGCCAATCTCATCAAATACGCCGTCGGCTTCATCATGCCGATGGTCCTGGTGCGCCTGCTGAGCCAGAGCGAGTACGGCAGCTACCAGCAGATGATACTGATCGGCGGCGCCGCGGTCGGCGTGCTGACGCTCGGCCTGCCGACCTCGGTCTACTATTTTTATCACCACGTCGAGCGGCAGCGGGTGGCCGCGCTGGTCGCGCAAACGACGCTGCTGTTGTGCGTGGCCGGCCTGCTGGCGAGCTTGCTGGTGTTTTCCGGCGCGCGCCACTTCGCGGCGTCGTTGAACAATCCCGCGCTGGCGGCGCTGCTGCCGCTGTACGCGGTCGGCCTGGCGCTGACGATCGGCAGCGAGCATTGCCTGCACGTCATGATCAGCCAGGACCGCTACGGCTTGGCGGTGCTGTTCGAGATCATTGAAACCGTGGTCCGGGTGCTGACCTTGTTGCTGCCCTTGTGGCTGGGCTACGGCTTGACCGGCTTGGTGGCGGGGGTGGTGTTGTATGCGGCCTTGCGCTTCCTCGTGCGCAACGGCTATCTGTTGCGCCGCGGCGGCCTCGATTTCGCCGGCTGGCGCGGGCGCGCATTTGCGCGGCGGCAACTCGCTTACTGCCTGCCGGTGGCGCTGGTCAGCCTGTCGACGCTGGTCGGCGCCACCTTCAACCGCGCCATCCTGGCGATGTCCTTCTCACCGGCGCAATATGCGGTCTACGCGGTGGGCGCGCTGGAAATCCCGCTCGACGTCATTTTCCAGGCCTCGGTGGCGAATGTGCTGCGCGCGTCGCTGCCGCCGCTGGTGCGCGACGGCAATCTCGTGGAAGTGGTGCGCATCTTGCGCGAGGCCACGCGCAAGCTGTCGATCATTGTCCTGCCCAGCTTTGTGTTCCTGTTTTGCCATTCCGCGCAGTTCATCCAGGTTTTGTTTACCTCCAGTTACGAGGACAGCGTGCATGTCTTTCGCCTTTACCTGTGGCTGATGCCGCTGCACATGCTGGTATTGAGCACGGTTCCGCACGTGTTCGGCATGCCCAAGCTCAATCTCTACATTGCGCTGGCAACGATGACGCTGTTGCTGGTGCTGGGGTACGCGCTGCTCAAGACGGTCGGATTTTATGGTCCGGCCATCGCCATGCTGCTGGCCGAATACGTGCAGACGGCGCTGTACCTGCTGGTCGTGACGCGCCTGACCAAGGCCAGCCTGGCGCGCTTGCTGCCGCTGCGGCACATCGCCCTGGTTGGCTTGGCGGCGCTGCTGGCGGCGCTGGTATCGACCCGGGCCGGCCACTTGACGCCGTCGGCGTTGCTGAACCTGGTGCTGGCGGGCGCCGTGTTCAGCGTCACCTTTTTCCTGGCGGCCATACCCCTGGGCGTGTTTTCGCGCGACGACGTGCGCCTGATCCGCCGCTGGGCGGCGAAGGTCTTGCCGATTGCCCCTGGTTGAAACGGCATGCAAGCGACCATCCACATCCAACATGTATTGCTCAGCCTGGAACCGGGCGGGCTGGAGAACGGCGTCGTCAACGTCGTCAACCGACTCTCGGGGGACGCTTTCCGCTCGTCGATCTGCTGCCTGCAGCGCGCCGGCGACTTCGCGCCGCGGGTGCGCGCCGGCGTACCCATCCGCGAAATGGGCTGGCGCGGCGGCAACGACCTGCGCCTGGCGTGGCGTCTGGCGCGGCTGTTTCGCGAAACCCGCCCCGACGTCGTCCACACGCGCAACGCCGAAGCGTTTTTCTATGGCTTCCTCGGCGCCAAACTGGCCGGCGTCAACTGCATCGTCCACAGCGAACACGGGCGCGCGTTCACCGACCGGGCCATCCGTTTCCATCTGCAACGCTGGTGGACGGCGCATATCCAGGCCGTGTTCGCCGTGTCGGCGCAGTTGAAGCGCGAGCTCGTCGCCCATATCGGCATGCCGGCGCAACGCATACAGGTACTGCGCAACGGCGTCGACCTGGAGCGTTTTTGCGCCGGTGCCGGGGCGGGCGGCAGGGCGGCGCTGCGCCGCCAGCTGGGCCTGGGCGACGCCGACTTGCTGGTCGGCAGCGTCGGCCGGCTGGTGGCGGTGAAGAACCACGCCTTGCTGTTGACCGCGCTCGCCGCCCTGGCGCGGCGCGACTGGGTCGCCGTGCTGGTGGGCGAGGGGCCGGCCCGCGCGGCGCTTGAAGAACTGGCCCGTTCCTTGGGCATCGCCGGGCGGGTGCGCTTCGCCGGCCAGCGCGACGACGTCGCCGCCTGGCTGGCGGCGATGGACGTCTACGTGTTGTCGTCGACCAATGAAGGCGTCTCCAACACCTTGCTCGAAGCGATGGCCAGCGGCCTCGCCTGCGTCGCCAGCGACATCGGCGGCAACCCGGAGCTGATCGCCGACGCGCGCCACGGCTGCCTGTTCGCCAGCGGCGACGCGGCGGCGCTGGCCGGCCATGTGCGGCGCCTGTGCGACGACGCCGGCCTGCGGCGCCGGCTGGGCGCGGCGGCGCGCGCGCGGTGCAGGAATTTTCCCTCCAGACCATGATCGCCCGTTACGAGCAGTTGTACCGGGCCAGCGTTTCCTCCGCCGGGCGGCATCGTGGCGCGCATCGCTAGCCTGCTCATCGACGCCGCCGCCGCCAGCGGGGCGCTGGCGCTGGCGCTGGCGCTCAAGCGCAGCGTGCCGCTGATCCTGATGTACCACGGCGTGTCGGCGCGCCGCGGCGCGCCCGACGGCCTGCGCAATTACGACGGTAAACAGCTCGCGCTGGCGTTTTTCATCAAGCATCTGCGCCTGTTGCGCCGGTCGCGCCGGGTGATCCCGCTCAGCGAACTGGTTGCCGGGCTGGAGCAGCGGCAAGACATGAGCAACGCCGTCGTCATCACCTTCGACGACGGCTATGAAAACAATGCCCTCGTCGCGGCGCCGGCGCTGGCCGATTTCAACATGCCGGCGGCGTTTTTCCTCACCACCGGCTTGGTCGGCACCGAGTCGTGCATCTGGACCGACCGGCTGGAGATCGCCTTGGACCGGACCGACGCGGTCAGCCTGGAATTGCCGGGCGGCGCGACCCTGCCGACCCGCTCGCTGGCCGACAAGCGCCGCGCCCTGATCAGCGTCAAGGCCATGCTCAAGCTCCGGGCCAGCCAACGGGTCGAGGAAATCGCCAAGGAGATCAGCCGCCGGCTTGGCGTCGCCGACATCTGCGCCGAAGGCGATTATCGCTTCATGTGCTGGGACCAGGCGCGCGCGTTGGTGCGTACCGGCTTCGAGGTGGGGGCGCACACGGTGACCCATCCGATCCTGTCGAACCTGCCCTTCGACGAGGCGGTGTTGGAAATGCTGGGCAGCAAGGACAGTATAGAACGGGAAACAGGGCAGTGCAGTTCGACGTTTTGTTTCCCCAATGGTAAACGAAGCGACTTCAGCGTCGAGTTGATCGAGGTGTGCCGGCGCCATTTCAAGGCGGCCTTGTCGAGCGAGCGCGGCGCCGCCACCGTCGAGGACCTGTTCGAATTGAAGCGGCTGTCGCCGGCCGGGCCGGGCCGCGGCGAAACGCTGGAGTGGCTGCTGTTGAGGACGCGCTAGCGGGCGCGGCGGGACCAATCGAGGAGCGATGATGAGCTTTTTGCTGCCCTTCATGAATTTTTTCCAGCCCGGCATTTTCTGGCCGGCACTGGCGCCGTACATGCCGATGCTGGTGCTGTCCCTGCTCGGCCTGGCGCTCGGCCTGAGCAGGGCGTCGGACTATTCCCGCCGCGCGGCCCTGGCCCACCCGGTGTTCGGCTGGCTGCTGGTGTTTTTGCTGGTCCAGCCGCTCTCCCAGCTCTACAGCGGGGTCGCCAGCGCCCTGGTCGGCCTGCACTTCTGGGGCATGTACCTGCTGTTCGTGCTGGTGTCGATCATCCTGATGCCGAACCCGCCGGCGTTGCTGCGCTATGTCTACGGCATGATGGCGGGAAGCATGGTCATCGTCGTCTTCGGCATTTGCGCGGTGCTGTTTTCCTGGACCGAGGCGCTGGGCGGCCGGGCCGGCGCCTACGGCATGTACGAGAACCACAACGACTACTCGTTCATCATCATCCAGATCGTGCCCTTCCTGTACCTGTTCCGCCGGCTCGCCAACGGCGCCGTCGTGCGCCTGCTGCTGGGCGCGGCGCTGCTGGCCTGCGTCGCCGGCATCGCGCTGTCGCTGTCGCGCGGCGGCATGCTGGCGCTGGTCTTGGAGGCGGGCCTGCTGGTGCTGATCGGCATGCAGGGGCGCAAGCGCCTGCTGTGGTTGCCGGTGCTGGCCATCGTCGGCGCCGCGGCGGTCGGCTACCAGTGGACCAAGCGCGCCGAAAACCAGAGCCGCTACACCGCCGCCGACGCGGAGAATTCGCGCTTCGAGCTGTGGCGCGCCGCCGCCAAGCTGGTGCGCGACAAACCGCTGCTGGGCGTGGGCAGCCTGCGCTTCGCCGAATACGCCAGCTTCTACGGCGAGATCAGTTACGACAACCGCGGCAAAAACACCCACAACACCTATCTCGAAGTGCTCACCGGCACCGGACTGCTGGGCTTTGCCAGCTTCCTGGCGTTGCTCGCCAGCCTGTTGCGCGCCTTGCACCGCGCGCCGCCGCCACACGGCCCGCCACTGCTCGACGCCGCCCGGCGCGCCACGCTGGTCGCGCTCTACGCGATCCTGTTTCGCGCCATGTTGGACGCCAAGCCGCACGACTGGAGCTTTTACGTCCTGTGTTCGATCGGCCTGAGTTGCGTCCTGTTGCAGCGCCGCGGCGCGGCCGACGCGCTGGCCGCCAGTCAACTGAAACCGGGCCTGGCCTGAAGGAGCGAATATGGACGACAAGCAATACGGCACCCGCGCCTGGATCGAATCGCGTTACGCGGCCAGCGCGGACGACCCCTGGGGCCTGGATTGGCGGCCCTCGCAACGCTACCGCTACGCGCGCATGCTGGCCGCGCTGGAGACGGCGCTGGCCGGCGCGGCGCGGCCGCTGGCCATCGTCGACGTCGGCTGCGCCACCGGCACCTTCACGGCGCTGTTGGCCGGACTCAACGGCGGCGCCGCCGGCGCCAGCCTGGTCGGGGTCGACATTGCGGCGGCGGCGGGGGGGGGGGGGGGGGGGGGGGGGGGGGAGGGTGGGGGGGGTGGGGGGGGGGGGGGGGGGGCGGGGGGGGGGGGGGGGGGGGGGGGTGGGGGGGGGGGGGGGGTGTTTTTGTTTTTGGTTTGGTGGTGGGTGGTGGTTTG
>NZ_JBJXIB010000124.1:0-18106 GCF_046115965.1 Janthinobacterium sp. CG_23.3
GGTAAAAACCAAAGCACGAACTCATACCCCACCACCCTGAAGGGGTCCTCCCGCCGGGCACTAAACGCGCTTGCCTCCTCCGCTCCACCCCCGCCTGCGCCCCAGGGCGCCGCCGCGTACCCGAATACGCCGGACGGCGCGCCCGCCGGCGACGGCGCGCCCGGCGCCGTGCCGGTCTACCCGACCTACCAGGGCGCCCCGCCCAACCCGGCCACCCCGTCCAGCCCGCAGCCGCCGCCCGGCTACGAGCCGGGCGCGCGCGAACGCATCGAACAGCAGGCCTTGGCCATGGAACAGCAGCAACAGCAGCAGCAACAGCAGCAGCAACAGCAGCAACAGCAGCAGGCGCCGCAGCGGCCGCCAGCGCAACGGCCAGCGCCGCCGCAGGCCGCGGCGCCGCTGGCGGCGTCCGACGGCGCCGACATCCGCGTGCTGCGCACCGACGTGGCGCCGCAAATCAATCCGGCGCTGGAGGGCGCCTACCAGGCGTTCAACAGCGGCGACACCGGCAACGCCCGCCAGCGCTACGACGCGGTGCTGCGGCAGGAGCCGAACAACCGCGACGCCCTGCTCGGCATGGCCGCCGTCGCGGTGCGCGAAGGCCAGGGGCCACAGGCCGGCGCGCTGTACCTGCGCCTGCTGGAACTGGACCCCAACGACGGCGAGGCGCTGGCCGGCCTGATCGCGCTGCGCCAGGGCGACCCGGTGCAGGGCGAGTCGCGCCTGAAGGCGATTTTGCAGCGCGCCCCCGACGCCGGCCCGGTGCTGTTCGCGCTGGGCAACCTGTACGCCAAGCAAAGCCGCTGGAGCGACGCCCAGCAATTGTTTTTCCGCGCCTACAACAGCACGCCCGACAACGCCGACTACGCCTTCAACCTGGCCGTCGGCCTGGACCGCTTGAACCAGGCCAAGTTGGCGCTGACCTATTACCAACGCGCGCTGGCGCTGGCGCAGAACGCCCCCGGCAGCTTCGACCGCGCCGCGGTGCGCCGGCGCATGCGCGAACTGGCCGGCGCCGGCGCCCGCGCCCCCACCGAATAAGAGCGTCATGGCAGAACAAGCAAAACTCCCGCTCGGCAAGCAGCTGATCCAAAAAGGCGTCATCAGCGAGGACCAGCTGCGCATCGCGCTGATCGAGCAAAAACGCACCCCCGAGCCGCTCGGGCGCCTGCTCATCACGCTCGGTTTCGTTACCGAGGCCACCGTGCGCGAGGCGCTCAGCGAAAACCTGCACCAGCAAAGCGCCGACCTGAGCAGCCTGGTGGTCGACGCCATCGCCCTCAAGTTGATCCCCAAGGAAGTGGCCAAGCGCTACCGCGTGTTCCCCATCGTCTACGAGCGCGACAAGGACAACCTGATCCTGGCCATGGCCGACACCAGCAACATCGTCGCCCTCGACCAGATCAGCGCGATGCTGGTCAAGGGCATCAGCATCACGCCGCTGCTGGTCAACGACTCCGACATCTCGCGCGCCATCGACCAGTACTACGGCTTCGAGCTGTCGATCGACGGCATCCTGCTGGAGATCGAGACCGGCGAGGTCAACTACCAGAGCATGGGCGCGGTGTCGGACGAGTACAGCCAGCCGATGGTGCGCCTGATCGACGCGCTGCTGGCCGACGCGGTGCAAAACGGCGCCTCCGACATCCACTTCGAGCCGGAGCAGTCGTTCCTGCGCATCCGCTACCGCATCGACGGCATCCTGCGGCAAATCCGCAGCCTGCACAAATCGTACTGGCCGGCCATGGTGGTGCGCCTGAAAGTGGTCAGCAACATGAACATCGCCGAGTCGCGCGCGCCGCAGGACGGGCGCATCTCGATCAAATTCTCCGGCCGGCAGATCGATTTCCGCGCCTCGGCCCAGCCCACCACGCACGGCGAAAACTTCGTGCTGCGCGTGCTCGACCGCCAAAAAGGCCTGGTGCCGCTGGACCAGCTGGGCCTGGCCGACGCCGAACTGGCCCGCCTGAAGCTGATGATCGCCCGCCCCGACGGCGTGATCCTGGTGACCGGGCCGACCGGCAGCGGCAAGACCACCACGCTGTACTCGATCCTCAACCACATCAACACCGAGAGCGTCAACATCATGACGTTGGAAGACCCGGTCGAGTACCCGATGACGATGATACGCCAGACCTCGATCAACGAGTCGGCCAAGATGGGCTTCGCCGACGGCATCCGCTCGATGATGCGGCAAGACCCGGACGTGATCCTGGTCGGCGAGGTGCGCGACAAGGAAACGGCGGAGATGGCCTTCGCCGCCGCCATGACCGGGCACCAGGTCTACACCACCTTGCACACCAACTCGGCGATCGGCTCGATCTCGCGCCTGCTCGACATCGGCATCCTGCCCGACGTCATGGCCGGCAACATCATCGGCATCGTCGCGCAGCGCCTGGTGCGCCGCCTGTGCCCGCACTGCCGCACGGCGCACACCGCCGGCGCCGTCGAGCGGCGCCTGCTCGGGCTGGCGCCGCAGCGCGACGAGCATGCCACATCCGGCGACGGCGACGGCGACGCCGACGCCGGCGCCGTGACGATCTACCGCGCCCAGGGCTGCGAGCGCTGCGCCCACCAGGGCTACAAGGGCCGCATGGCGCTCATCGAGCTGCTGAAGATGACGCCCGAACTCGACGAAATGGTGGCGCGGCGCGCCTCGTCGCGCGAGCTGAAGAACGCCGCCCGCGCCGCCGGCTTCCACGCGCTGGTCGACGACGGCGTGCGCCGCGTGCGCGAGGGCGCCACCACGCTCGACGAGGTGGCGCGCGTGGTCGACCTGACCGACCGGCTGGCCTGATGGCGCAATACGCCTACCGCGCAATGGACCCGGCCGGCCAGATGGTGCCGGGGGTGATGGACGCGAGCAACGTGCCCGACCTGGAACTGCGCCTGCACCGCATGCAGTTGGACTTGATCGACTTCAAGCTCAGCAGCCAGCAACTGGTGCTGCTGGGCGCGCGCGTGGTGCGCCGCGCCGACCTGATCAACTTTTGCTTCCACATGGAGCAGTTGACCGGCGCCGGCGTGCCCATCCTGGAGGGCTTGAACGATTTGCGCGACAGCACCGACCACCCGCGCCTGCGCGAAGTCATCACCGAACTGGTCGAGGGCATCGAGGGCGGCCTGAGCCTGTCGGCGGCGCTGGCGGTGCATCCGGACATTTTCGACAACACCTTCACCAGCCTGATCACCGCCGGCGAGCACAGCGGCAAGATCGCCGAGGTCTTCAAGAACCTGTCGGAGAGCCTGAAGTGGCAGGACGAGCTGGCCGCGCAAAGCAAGAAGATCGTCATGTACCCGGCCGTGGTCGGCCTGGTCGTGGTCGCCGTCACCTTCTTCCTGATGATCTACCTGGTGCCGCAGCTGACCGCCTTCATCAAGAACATGGGCGGCGCGCTGCCCTTCCACACGCGCGCGCTGATCGTCGTCTCGAACGTCTTCATCGACTACTGGTATCTGCTGCTGGCGCTGCCGGTGGCGGCCTGGTTCGGCGCCCGCGCCTGGATCGCCCGCAGCGAGGCGGCGGCCTTCGCCTTCGACGGCATGAAGCTGCGCGTCTGGCTGGTCGGGCCGGTGCTGCACAAGATCATCCTGGCGCGCTTCGCCACCTTTTTCGCGCTGATGTACGCCTCCGGCATCACCATCCTCGACTGCATCCGCCTGTCCGAGGGCATCGTCGGCAACCGCGTCGTGGCCGCCGGCCTGCGCCGCGCCGCGCAACTGATCTCGGAGGGGCAGGGGGTGACGGCGGCGTTCCAGAACACCGGCATCTTCCCGCCGCTGGTGATCCGCATGCTCAAGGTCGGCGAGGCCACCGGCTCGCTCGACACGGCGCTGCGCAACGTCAGCTATTTCTACAACCGCGAGGTCAAGGACATGATCGAGAAGGTGCAGGCGATGATAGAGCCGGCCATGACGGTGGTCCTGGGGCTGCTGCTGGGCTGGATCATGCTGTCGGTGCTGGGACCGATCTACGATACGATCAGCAAGATCAAAACCTGAGGACCGGCCTTGTTGCGCACCCAATTATTCTACGTCACCAACGACCAGCTGTGCGCCTACGACTGGCAGCGCGGCCACTTGTCGGGCGGCCAGTGCTTCGGCGCCGACGCCGCCGGCGTGGCCGCCTTCGCGCGCTACCTGGCGGAGCGGGCGGCGCTGCCGGCCTACCTGCTCACCGACCTGATCGAAGAGGATTTCCAGCGCCAGTTGCTGCCGCACGTGGGCGGGCGCGCCGGCCGCGGCCTGCTGCAGCGCCGCCTGACCCAGCTCTACCGCGACACGCCCTACCGCGCCGCCACCGTGCAGGGCCGCGAAAGCGCCGGCCGGCGCGACGACCGGGTGCTGTTTTGCGCGCTGACCAACCCGTCCCTGCTGCAACCCTGGGTCGACGCGCTGGAACAGCGCAAGGTGCCGCTGGCGGGGATTTACTCGAGCAGCCTGCTCAGCGCGGCGCTGGTGGGCGCGCTGGCGCTGACCCAGCCGCACATCCTGCTGGTGACGTTCCAGTCGGGCGGCCTGCGCCAGAGCTATTTCCAGAACGGCCAGCTGCGCTTTAGCCGCCTGACCCCGGCCATCGACCGCGACGGCGTCGCCGTCGACGTTGCCGGCGAAACCGAGAAGACCCGCCAGTTCCTGGTCAGCACGCGCATGCTCGAACGCGGCGAGGTGCTGCACAGCGTCGTCGTGGCGCCGGCGCCGCAGGTGGCGCGGCTGCAGCCGCTGTGCCGCAACGCCCCCGAGACCGAGTTCCGTTTCGTGACGATGGAACGGGCCTGCGCCAAATTGCACCTGGCCGAGGTGCCGGCGCTGGCCGACCCGCTGCTGTTGTCGGTGCTGGGCCGGCGCCGCCCCCCCAGCCATTACGCGCTGGGCCAGCGCGCCCGCTTCTACCAGTTGCTGCTGGCGCGCCTCGGCCTGTTCGCCGGCAGCGCGGCGATCGCCGTGTTTTGCCTGGTCTGGCTGGCGGCGAACATCTGGGGCATCGTCGACGCCGCCCGCTCCCAGGCGGCGCTGGCGGCCGAGGCGCAATCGTACGAGCAGCGCTACGACGCCATCATGGCGTCGCTGCCGCCGCAGGTCGACAAGACCCAGAACATGAAGGCGGCGGTGCTGATCGAGCGCATGGTGACGAGCCGCGCGCCGGGTCCGCAAACGATGCTGGCCATGCTCAGCGCGGCGCTGGAGGGCGTGCCCGACGTCAGCCTGGTGCAACTCGACTGGAAGGTGCGCCTGCCGGAGAACCGCGCCGGCTCGGCGCAGCCGCGCGCCGACAACGCCGCCGCGGCGCCGGTGTCGTCGCTGCTGATCGGGCTGCCGGCGATGCCGCCGCAAAGCCTGCACGTCGAGGCCGAGGTGCTGCTGGCGCAAAACAACTACCGCGCCGCGCTCGACAGCATCAACCGCCTGACCGCCGAGCTGGCGCGCCAGCCGCGCCTGACCGTCGAGCTCGAGCAGACCCCGCTGGACGTGCGCCCGAGCGTCAAGCTGGCCGGCAAGGCCGCCACCACGGCGGCCGACAGCAAGGTCAAGTTCACCCTCAACCTGAGTTGGATACCATGAGCGCCCTTCCGTCCGGCATGCCGCCGGCCGCGCCCGCGGCCGGCAAGAAAACCGCCCGCACGGTCGCGCTGCCGCTGTGGATGAACGAGCTGGCGCTGATCCGCCTGGCCCTGCTGTGCTTTGCCACCGCGCTCAGCGTCGGCAGCCTGCTGGTGCTCGTCAGCAGCTGGTACCTGAACCAGCGCGGCGCGGCGCTGGCGCGCACCCAGCAGTTGCGCAACGTCGCCTACGACAAGTTCGCCCACGTCGAGAACGAGAAGCTGGAAATCCGCGACTACCAGCCGCAGTTCCTGGCGCTGCGCGAGCGCGGCCTGATCGGCGAGGAAAAGCGCCTCGAATGGATCGACGCGATCCGCCAGATCCAGGAACGGCGCAAGCTGCTGCCGATCAGCTACGAGATCGACGCGCAGCAACCGTTCCGCCTCGAAGCCCAGGCCGCCATGGGCGACTACAGCCTGCGGGGCAGCCGCATGGACCTGCACATGGACCTGCTGCACGAAATGGACCTGTTCGACTTCCTGCACGAACTCAAGCAGCGCAACTATTACACGATGCAGGATTGCTCGATCAAGCGCAGCGCCACGGCGGCCAACGGCGCGCTGGCGTCGACGCTGTCGGCCGACTGCACGCTGTACTGGCTGACACTGGCCACGGCCGCGCCCGCGCCGGCCGCGCGGAGCCGGCCATGACGGCGCCGCGCCTGCGGGCGCGCCTGTCGCTGTCGCTGTCGCTGTCGCTGGCGCTGGCGCTGGCGTGCGGCGCCGCGCAGGCGGCCAGCGCGCCGCTCGGACGCCTGTTCGCCACCCCGGCCGAGCGCGCCCAGCTCGACGCCCGCCGCGACGGCCATGCCGGCGCCGGCGCGCCGGCCGCCGCGCCGGCGCCGCCCGCCGCCGCCGTCGAAAGCGCGCCGGCGCCGGCGCCCACCACGCTCGACGGCGTGGTGCGGCGCAGCGGCGGCAAGTCCACCGTCTGGCTCAACCAGATGCCGCAAAGGGAAGCGGACGACCGCCTTGGAGCGGACCCGGCGGCCGCCGCGCTGTCGCTGCAACTGCCGTCCGGCCAAACCGTGATCCTCAAGCCGGGCCAAAGCTACCACCCGGACGACGGCACGGTGCGGGAACAGCATGGACGCTAGCGCGCGCCGGTGCAAAGCAGCAGCGCGGTGGCGACCAAGACGGTGCGCGCGCGCCAGCCGGACGGCCGCTTGTACTACCTCGGCGGCCAGGAAGAATGCGTGCTAAGCGCGCCGTGCCTGCCCTTCGTGGTCTACTCCAGCGGCAAGAACAACCTCGGTACCGGCGTCGGCGGCGTGGCCCAGGCCAACGGCGCCCGCCGCAACCCAGACGAGCTGGCCAACCAGGCCGCCAGCGCCCACTTCATCGGCGGCGCCGCCAGCGCCGACCCGGCCCGGCCCGGCGGCGAGTTCGACGACATGCTCACCTGGGTCGCCCTGCCACAGTTATACCAACGCATGAAAGCGGCCCGCAACCTGCCATGAACCGGACAAGCATACGACAACAACGCGGTTTCAGCCTGGTCGAAATGGCCATCGTGCTGGTCATCGTCGGCCTGATGATAGGCGGCCTGATCACGCCGCTGGCGATGCAACTGGAGCAGCGCAAGGGCGCCGAGACGCAAAAGGCGCTCGACGAGGCCAGGGAGGCACTGATCGGCTACGCGCTGCGTTACGGCCACCTGCCCTGCCCGGCCGTCTCGGCCGGCAACGGCCTGGAGGACCGCCTGGCGCTGCGCTGCGCGAATGAAAAACGCCAGGGCTTCCTGCCCTGGGCCACCCTCGGCCTGGTCAAAAGCGACAGCTGGAACCACCTGTTCCGCTACAGCGTCACGCCGGCCTTCAGCGACAGCGGCGTGCGCTTCGCGCTCAACACGCGGGGCGACATCAGCGTCATGACGCGCGACGGCGCCGGCCGCCCCACCCCGGCGACCGCCAGCAACGACATTCCGGCGCTGGTGATGTCGCACGGCAAAAACGGCTTCGGCGCCAGCAGCGAGCTGGGCGTACGCGTCGCCAACGCCTCGGCCAGCAACGGTGACGAGCGCGTCAACGCCGGCGTCGGCACCACCTTCGTCAGCCGCGCCCTGAGCGACGAGCACGGCGGCGCCGGCGGCGAGTTCGACGACCTGGTGGTGTGGGTCTCGCCGAACATCCTGTTCAACCGGATGGTGGCGGCGCAGCGCCTGCCGCAATGATGCTGCGACCGGCCCTGACCATCGCCGCCTACACGCTGCTGGAAGCGCTGCGCAACCGCCTGCTATGGCTGCTGTTGCTGGCGGCGCTGGCCGGCGTCGGCCTGGCCGGCTTCCTGCACGAGCTGGCGCTGACCGAGGGCCGCGAGGTGCAGGCGGCGCTGCTGGCGGCCGCGCTGCGGCTGGCGGCGGTGTTCCTGGTCGCCACCTTCGTCGTCACCAGCGTGGTGCGCGAGGCCGACGACAAGGGCCTCGACATGCTGCTGGCGCTGCCCATGCCGCGCGCCGCCTACCTGTTCGGCAAGCTGGCCGGCTTCGCCGCGCTGGCGCTGCTGCCGGCGCTGCTGTTCGGCACCCTCAGCCTGCTGTTCGCGGCGCCGGCGCAAAGCGCGCTGTGGGGCCTGTCGCTGCTGTGCGAGCTGTGGATCGTCGCCGCCTTCAGCCTGTTGTGCGCGCTCAGCTTCAGCCAGGCGCTGCCGGCGCTGGCCGGCGTCGCCGGCTTCTACCTGCTGGCGCGCGTGATCGGCGCGCTGCAACTGCTGGGCCACGGCCAGGGCGGCGCGCGCTCGCACGGCCAGCGCGCCATCGGCGCCGGCCTCGACCTGGTGGCCGCCGTGCTGCCGGCGCTGGATCGCTACACCCGCACCGAATGGCTGCTGTACGGCAGCGGCGACGCCGCCACCCTGCTCGCCATCGCCGCGCACAGCGCGATCTACCTGGCCCTGCTGGCGGCGGCCGCGCTGTTCGACTTGTACCGCAAGAGCCTCTGATGGCCGTGAAACCGGTCGCGGCGGTGCCGCCGGCGGTGCGCTGGGCGCTGGCGCTGGCGCTGGCGCTGCAACTGCTGTGGCACGCCGCGCAGCAGCCGGCCGCGCCGGCGCCGCCGGCGCTGCCGCCGGCGCCGGCGCCGGCCGCGCTGCGCCTGGCCAGCCTGGGCGAGCCGGAGGCGCTGTCGAAGGCGCTACTGCTGTACCTGCAAGCCTACGACGACCAGGACGGGCGCAGCCTGAGCCTGAACCAGCTCGACTACGCGCGCCTGGAAGGCTGGCTGGAGGCCGCGCTGGCGCTCGACCCGCGCGGCCAGTACCCGCTGCTGCTGGCCAGCCAGGTGTACGCGGCGGCGCCCGACCCGGCGCGGGTGCGGCGCATGCTGGCCTTCGTCGAGCGCCGCTTCGGCGACGACCCCGACCGGCGCTGGCCGTGGCTGGCGCACGCGGCGCTGGTGGCGCGCCACCGCTTGCACGACCTGCCGCTGGCGCGCCGCTACGCCGCCGCGCTGCGCCTGCGCGCCACCGGCGCCGGCGTGCCGGCCTGGGCGCGCCAGCTGGAAGTGTTCATCGCCGAGGACATGAACGAGTTCGACAGCGCGAAGGCGCTCATCGGCGGCCTACTGCAAAGCGGCCACGTCAGCGACCCGCGCGAGCTGGCATTCCTGGAGCGACGCCTGCAGGATATTGCCGCCCGTCAAAAAGAAACGCGCGCGCGCCCATAACGCGCCGATTTGCTTTAAAATTGCAAGTTAATTGTGCAGTTACTGCAATATGTATTGTCGTATTATAAAGGAACCATTATGCCCGCCCTCCGCCACCGACAGCAAGGCTTCACCCTGGTTGAAATCGCCATCGTGTTGGTCATCATCGGCCTGCTGCTGGGCGGCGTGTTAAAAGGCCAGGGCCTGATCGACAGCGCCAAGGTAAAGAACATCATCCAGCAGTCGAACGCGCTGTCGGCGGCGGTGAACGCCTACCAGGACAAATTCCGCGCCCTGCCCGGCGACGACATCCAGGCCACCAGCCATGTGCCGAACGCGGCCGGCAACGGCAACGGCGACGGCCAGATCGGCGACGGCCAGCCGCGCGAATTCGCGCTGGCGCCGCAACACCTGGCGCTGGGCGGCTTCATCACCGGCTCCTACAACGGCTCGACCCAGTTCATGACCAGCTCCCAGGGCGGCGCGGTGTACCTGTACAACGACGAAGTGGGCGGGCGCTCGGGCAACGGCATCCGCTTCGACAACCTGCCGGAATCGTTCGCCGAGCAGATCGACAGCAAGCTCGACGACGGCGTCGCCACCACCGGCTCGGTACGCGCCAAGGCGCCCTACGGCAACACCGGCGCCATCATCACCCGCACCGCCGTATTTTTCTAGCGCGGCGTCGCCCAAGGGCGTGTCGTATTGTCGGGTTACGCCCGCTGGGCTTACCCGAGCTACCAAACCTTCCCGCAGCCCTTCACAGCGCCGTCGCGCCACGTCGCTTCGCTTGAAAATAAATAGTACGGGCGTGCGTTTCCATGGTTTAGAATAGACCCACCACGACAGGGCCCAAGCCCGAGGGAGACGAGATGTTTGAGGAATTCATGGGCACCAAGCCCGTGTCGGAGCGGCAGAAATTCGATATCGCGGCGCTGACCGCGTATTTGCGGCGGCACGTGGCCGGCTACCCCGGCGGCGAGCCGACGGTGGAACAGTTCAAGGGCGGCCAGTCGAACCCGACCTTCAAGCTCAGCGTCGCCGGCCAGCACTACGTGCTGCGCACCAAGCCCGGCCCTGCCGCCAAGCTGCTGGCGTCGGCGCACGCGATCGACCGCGAGTTCCGCGTCATGGACGCGCTCAACAAGGCCGGCTTCCCGGCCGCGCGCCAGTACGCGCTGTGTCTCGACGAGGGCGTCATCGGGCGCGCCTTTTACATCATGGAATTCGTCGAGGGCCGGGTGCTGTGGGACCAGGCCCTGCCCGGCATGACGCCGGCCGAGCGCGGCGCCATCTATGACGAACTCAACCGCGTGATCGCGCAGCTGCACACGGTCGACTACGCGGCCATCGGCCTGGCCGACTTCGGCAAGCCGGGCAATTACTTCCAGCGCCAGATCGAGCGCTGGACGCGCCAGTACCAGGCCTCCGCGACCGAGGACATCGCGCCGATGAACCAGCTGATGGCCTGGCTGCCGGCGCACATCCCGCCGGGCGAGGACACCAGCATCGTGCATGGCGACTTCCGCCTCGACAACATCATCTTCCATCCGACCGAGCCGCGCGTGCTGGCCGTGCTGGACTGGGAACTGTCGACGCTGGGGCACCCGTTCGCCGACTTCTCCTACCACTGCATGAGCTGGCACATCGAACCGGGCCAGTTCCGCGGCATCGCCGGACTCGACTTGGCGGCGCTGGGCATCCCGTCGCAGCAGGAATACATCCGCCAGTACGCCGAGCGCACCGGCAAGACCATCCGCCTGGAGGATTTCAACTTTTATCTGGCCTTTAATATGTTCCGCCTGGCCAGCATCATGCAGGGCATCATGAAACGTTACGTCGACGGCACGGCCGCCAGCGCACAGGCGCTGGAGTCGGGCAAGATGGCGCGGCCCATGGCCGAACTGGGCTGGGCCTACGCCGGCGGCAAACCAATCTAACCAGGGGAAACAGATGAATTTCGACTATTCCGAGCGTTGCCAGAGCTTGCGGCACAAGTTGCTGCAATTTATGGAGCAGCACATCTACCAGAACGAAGCCGCCTTCAAGCGGGAAGTCGACCGCAACGGCGTGGAAAAAGGCAACCGCTGGATTCCGACCGAGCTGATCGAGCGCCTGAAACCGCTGGCGCGCGAACAGGGGCTGTGGAACCTGTTCCTGCCGCAGTCGGCGCGCGCGCCGGAAGGGCTGTCCAACCTCGACTACGCGCCGCTGTGCGAGATCATGGGCCGGGTCGGGTGGGCGCCGGAGGTGTTCAACTGCGCCGCGCCCGACACCGGCAACATGGAAACCATCGAACGCTACGGCTCCGAGGAGCATAAGCGCACCTGGCTGGAACCGCTGCTGCGCGGCGAGTTCCGTTCGGCCTTCGCCATGACCGAGCCGGGCGTGGCCTCGTCCGACGCGACCAATATTGAAACCCGCATCGAGCGCGACGGCGACGACTACGTGATCAACGGGCGCAAATGGTGGATTTCCGGCGCCGGCGACCCGCGCTGCAAAATCTTCATCACCATGGGCAAGACCGACTTCGGCGCGGCGCGCCACCAGCAGCAGTCGATGATACTGGTACCGGCCGACACGCCCGGCATCACGATCCTGCGCCCGCTGCCGGTGTTCGGCTACGACGACGCGCCGCACGGCCACTGCGAAATCCTGTTCGAGAACGTGCGCGTGCCGGCCTCCAACCTGTTGCTGGGCGAAGGGCGCGGCTTTGAAATCGCCCAGGGCCGGCTGGGGCCGGGGCGCATCCACCACTGCATGCGCGCCATCGGCGTGGCCGAGCGCGCGCTGGAACTGATGTGCCTGCGCCTGAACCGCCGCGTCGCCTTCGGCAAGAAGCTGTCGGAGCAAGGCGTGTGGCGCGAGCGCATCGCCGAGTCGCGCATCCAGATCGACACGGCGCGCCTGCTGACGCTGAAGACGGCGTCGCTGATGGACACCGTCGGCAACAAGCATGCGCAGGCGGAGATCGCGATGATCAAGGTGCTGGCGCCGAACGTCGCGCAGCAGGTGCTGGACTGGTCGATCCAGGCGCACGGCGCGGCCGGCGTATCGGACGACTTCCCGCTGGCGGCGCAATGGGCCGGCAACCGCACGCTGCGCCTGGCCGACGGCCCGGACGAGGTGCACCGCAACGCCATCGCCAAGCTGGAACTGGCCAGGCACGGCACGCTGGCGGAAGACCTGGGCCTGCCGATTACGCGCAGCTAGTTCCACAAGCAACCGACGGCGCAAGGCCGGGGCCAGATTTGAGGGTCTGACCCGGCGATTTGGCGCTGGTTTGAAGCGCGTTTCTTCCACCCCCTTATTTCACTTCTAAGCGGGTGGAATATGCTTCATACCGATAAGGTGCCGAGTTTGCATATCTCTTGGGCGGAGTGTGGAAGAACATCGTTTTTCAGTCCGGGACGCTCTTGGTGTCAGCACTGAAAAACGATGTGTATAACGCTACGGTCCAACCCCAGCGCGTGCAGTGGGTAGTTACGGATAGCGGCGCATCAGGAACTCGGCCACGCAGACCGGCTTGTCGCCGCCCTCGCGCTCGATCGCCACGCCCCAGTCGATCTGCGCGCCGTCGGCCAGGTCGCGCACCGCCAGGATCGACAGGCGCGCCCGCAGGCGGCTGCCGACCGGCACCGGCGCCGGGAAGCGCACCTTGTTCAAGCCGTAGTTGATGGCCATGCCGACGTCCACCAGCCGCAGCGCGTTTTGCAGCATCGCCGGCACCATCGCCAGCGTCAAAAAGCCGTGCGCGACGGTGGTGCCGTAGGGCGACTCGCGTTGGCAGCGCTCGACGTCGACGTGGATCCACTGGTGGTCGTTGGTGGCGTCGGCGAAGCCGTTGATGCGCTCCTGGGTGATCTCGACCCACTCCGACAGCGCCACCTCCTGCCCGACCAGCGCCTTGGTGTCGGCCAGGTTGGCGATGTCACGCATCGCCAACCTGCGCGGCCGCGCCCGGACGGCGCCGGAACATGCCCATGCCCTCGATGGTCGCCACCACCTCGCCGTGCTGGTTAGTCGCCTGCCACAGCGACACCACCACGCCGCGGTCCGGCTTCGACGCCGACGGCCGCACTTCCTTGGTGATGTAGGCAACGCTCAGCGTGTCGCCGCCGCGCACCGGCTTGATCCAGCGCACGCAATCCAAGCCGGGCGAACCCATGCTCGACGAGCCGCCCAGCACGCCGTCGACGACCATGCGCATCATCATGCTGCAGGTGTGCCAGCCGCTGGCGATGACGCCGCCGAAGATCGACTGCGCCGCCGCCTCGTGGTCAATGTGGAAGGGTTGCGGATCGAACTGGGCGGCGAAGGCGATGATTTCCTCCTCCGTCACCAAGCGGCTGCCCATGTCGAGCTGCTGGCCGACGAAAAAATCCTCGAAATACATGTGGTTCGTGCCTGCCATATGCTGTCCCTTGTGCGCTTACGCGGTCTGTTTGAAACCCGGCTGGGCGATGAAGCGCTCCAGGTGGTGGTCGCTGTCGCCCAGGGTCAACTCTATCATCGTCAGACGCTTGAAGTGGTGCGCGGCCGGCAGCTCGTTGGTCACGCCGATGCCGCCGTGCAGCTGCACCGCCTGCTGGCCGACGAACTTGGCCGCCTGGCCGACCCGGACCTTGGCCGCCGACACCGTGCGGCGGCGCTCCTCGGCGTCGCTGGAGCCGACTTTGCCGGCCGCCAGCATCGCCATCGAACGGGCCTGTTCCAGGTGGATGAACATGTCGGCCATGCGGTGCTGCAGCGCCTGGAACTTGCCGATCGGCGCGCCGAACTGGGTGCGCGTCTTCAGGTATTCCAGCGTCGCCGCGAAGATCGCGTCCATCGCTCCGACCGCCTCGGCGCACAGCAGTGTGGCGCCGTAGTCGGCCGCCGCGTCGAGGATGTCCCAGCCGGCGCCGGCCGCGCCCAGCAGGCTGGCCGCCGGCAGCCGCACCTGCGTGAAGGTGATGCTGGCGGCGCGCTGGCCGTCAATGGTGCGGTAGTCGCGCACGCCGACGCCGGCGCTGTCGGCCGGCACCACGAACAGGGAGATGCCGGCGCTGTCGCGCTGTTCGCCGCCGCTGCGCGCCGATACGATCAGCGCGCCCGCCTGCGCGCCGTGCAGCACCACGCTCTTGGCGCCGTCGAGCAGGTAACCTTCGCCGGTCGGCGTGGCGCGGGTGCGAATGTCGAACAAATCGTGGCGCGCCTGCTTCTCGCCCAGCGCGCAGGCCAGCTTCAGTTCGCCGGCGGCAACTTGCTGCAGCAGCGCGTCGTGGCCGCCGCCCAGGCGCAGGAACTCGGCGCCCAGCACGGTCGCCAGGTAGGGCTCGACCACCAGGCCGCGGCCCAGTTCCTGCATCACCACCAGCATGTCGACGGCGCTGCCGTTGAAGCCGCCCTGCGCCTCCGGCACCGGCAGCGCCGTCATGCCCAGCTCGGCCAGCGTGGCCCAGGCGGCGTCGGACACGCCGGCCTCGGAATGGATGATCTTGTTACGCGCCTCGAAACTGTAGTCTTTGTCGACCCAGCGACGTAGGGCGTCGGCGAACTGCCGCTGCTCTTCTTTGAAGGTGAAATCCATGTCGTCTCCTCACAGGCCCAGAATCATCTGGGTGATGATGTTTTTTTGAATCTCGTTCGAGCCGCCGTAGATCGAGGTCTTGCGATAGTTGAAGTAGTAGCCGGCCAGCGGCGCGGCGGCGTCGTCGCCGGCGGCGCTGTGCCCGGCGCGGCCCTCCAGATACGCCGGATCGAAGGGCAAGGCGTCGGGACCGAGCGCCTCGACCATCAACTCGGTCAATTGCTGCTGGATTTCCGAGCCGCGCACCTTGAGCATCGACGCCTGCGGACCCGGCGCCTGGTTCTCCTGGGCGATCACGCGCAGCACCGTCATCTCCAGCGCCATCAGCTCGATCTCCAGCGTGGCGACCTTGGCCGCGAACAGCGCGTCGTCAAGCAAGGGTTCGCCGCGCTTGTGGTGCTGCGTCGCCAGGCGCTTGAGGAACAGCAGCTCGCGGCGCGAACGGCCGACGGCGGCGATGCCGGTGCGCTCGTGGCCGAGCAGGTATTTGGCGTAGGTCCAGCCGCGGTTTTCCTGGCCGACCAGGTTCTGCACCGGCACCCGGACGTCATCGAAGAACACCTCGTTGACCTCGTGGTCCTCGTCGAGCATGATGATCGGGCGCACCGTGATGCCGGGCGTCTTCATGTCGATGAGCAGGAAGGATATGCCCTCCTGCTTGCGCACGCCGCTGTCGGTGCGCACCAGGCAGAAAATCATGTCGGCGTGCTGGCCCAGCGTGGTCCAGGTCTTCTGGCCGTTGACGATGTAGTCGTCGCCCTGGCGCTCGGCGGTGGTGTTTAGCGACGCCAGGTCGGAGCCGGCGCCCGGCTCCGAATAACCCTGGCACCACCAGTCGTCGCAATGGAGGATGCGCGGCAGGTAATGGGCTTTCTGCGCCTCGTTGCCGAAGGCCATGATCACCGGCGCCACCATGTTGACGCCGAACGGCAGGATGGGCGGCGTGCCGGCGCGGGCGCACTCGTCTTCCCAGATATGCCGCTGCACCGCGTTCCAGCCGGTGCCGCCGTGCTCGACCGGCCAGCCGGGCGCGGCCCAACCCTGTTTGGCGACAATCTTATGCCAGCGCACGATGTCGTCCTTCGACAGGCGCAGATGGTGGCGCACCTTTTGCTGCAGCTCGGCCGGCAAATTGGCGTCGAGGAAAGCGCGCGCGCTGGCGCGGAACGCCGTATCCTCGGCGGTATAGTTCAAATCCATGCTGTCTCCTTGTCGGAACCTCGAAAAACCCGATGGTGGCGCAATGTCGAGGCCATCTTTGTTATCGGCACTTAAAAAAGCACGACCGTTCACAATGATTGTACCGCATAAATTCAAGCTGTTTTACACCCCGGCGTTAAATTCATCAAAACGAAGGGCATAAGCCCGGGGCCGGACCTGAAGGTCCGAGCCCGGGTTATGCATTGGGATGATTTTCAGCGTAGCGGCCCGCTAGGCTACCGGCGGATTCAACCCCGCCTTCGGGCGCTGGCGGGCTTAGCGTGTCGGCGCGGCGGCCAGCTTGAGGGATGGAAGCGCCAGCGCCGCGCTAGCGCTGACGCTGTAGCGGCCGATGCTGCCGTAGTTGGTATACCCGGTTTTCAGCGGATCGCCGACGCCGGCGCCGGTGACGCTGACGTAGTAGGTGCCCGGCAGTGCGAGGTTGACGCTCAGGCTGGCGTCGAGGCCGTCGACCGGGTTGGCGCTGGCCAGCAGCCGGCCGGCGCCGTCGTACACCTGCAGCAGGATGTCGACGTTGCTGCCGAGCGCGGCGCCGGCCGCCTTCAGGGTCAGCATGCCGGCACCGGCGACGAAGCGGAACATGTCGACGTCGCCCGGCACGCCGACGAGACCGCCAAAGTTCAGGTTCGACAGGCCGTTGGCGTTGACGCCGGTTAGCGTGGTGGCCAGCGCCGGCGCGCCGCCGTGGTCGTCGACGCGCGCTTTCAGACCCTGGCGCGCCATCACCGCATAGGCGTCTTCCTTGTTGTCGGCGCTCAGGTACTGGCCCTTCGACCACTGGGTCAAGTTCTTATAGTAGCCGACGCCCATGATGGGCGCCCAGCCGGTCTGGCCGTCGCCGTGGCCGGTGTAGTAGGCGGTGGCGGCCGTACCCTGGTGGCGCAGGCCCAGCGTGTGGCCGGCCTCGTGCGAGACGCATTCGGCGATCGGCTTTTCGCTGTTCGCCAGGTTGTTCGGGAAGCAGAACGCCGGCGCGGCGTTGGCGGCGAAAGCGGCGAACGAATTCAGGTAGGCGTAGCCGCCGGCGCTACTCGCTTGCGGCGTCACCAGGACGGTCGCGCCGATCTTGCCGGCGACGACGGCCGGCGCCTCGGTGGTGACGTCGACGTCGAAGGCGGCGAAGTCTTCCGCCACGCGCTGCCACACTTTTTGAATCAGCAGGCGTTCGGCGGTGCTGTAGGTGGCGGCCACTTTGTCGAGGTCGAACCCCGGATTCGCGCCCTGCCCGTTGAAGTCGATAAACAGCACGCGCGTCGAGTCGGGCTTGGTATGCAGCTTGAAGGTCTGGTCGAGCGGGAACGGGGTGCCGGCGGCCGTCGCGGTGCCGGTGGCGGCGGTGGTCGCCTCGGCGGTGGCGCCGCCGGCGGTGGCGCCGACGCCCTCGTCGATGTGGACGATGCGGCCCTTGCGGTCCAGGTGCACGCTGGCGTCGCTCAGCAGCAGTTGGCTCAGCGAGGCGGCCGTCATGCCGTACCAGTTGGCCACCGGCGCCAGGTCGGCGCCCAGCAGGTCGATGGCGCGCTGGCCCGACGAGAATTCGGCCAGGCGGATGCGGGCGAACGGCGCATTCTCGGTCGCGCCGTCGGCGCTGACCGGCACGAAGTCGGCCGGCATTTCCATTGTTTCGTAGGCCGCCAGTTCGGCCTTGCGCTGCGCCTGCGGCCCGGCTACCGGCTCGGCGGCGGCGAGGCGTTTCGGCCCGGCCGCGTTCAGCCTGCCGAACGGCGACAGCGGAAACACCGACGGCGCGGCCAGCGCCGGCGCCACTGCGCCTGGGGTAGCGGCGCCCGGCTGCGCGCTGGCCGCCACCGGCGCGGCGGCGCGGGCCGGGTCCCGCGGCAGCGCCAGCGCGGCAATGCCAACCCCGGCCAGTATCGCCACGGCGGCGATGGCGTAGGCGCCGTTGCGCAGGCGGCGTTGCTGCGTTGGCTTGTGCGGCTGATGCTGTTTCATGATGCTGTCTCCACTGGGAGGGCGAACCCGACCTTCTATGATGAATTCCAAGTCAACTGGTTTTTCGCAAATTTATCCTATCCCTTGTTTCGGTATCGGCGGGGTCAAGGGCGGGCGAA
>NZ_JBJXIB010000125.1:0-18097 GCF_046115965.1 Janthinobacterium sp. CG_23.3
TCCTTTTGCCCAGTGTAGACCGGGTTTGTGTTCTCGCCCGGTTTAAGGCTCTCCAGGTTGAGGCCCGGCCCTGTTGGGGGGCGCCATGGCGCCGCCGGCGGGGCCGCGGCCGGCTCGGCCGATTTCTTGCGCAGCGCGAAGGCTTGCTTGTAGGCCATGCTGGCGAAGCCGTGCTGGCAATACGCCGGCACCTCGGCGTAGCCGGCCAGCAAGATGCCGTCGTCGGCCAGCAGCGCCGCCAGCGTCGCGATGGCCGCCTTGGTGGTGGCCTTGTCGAAATAAATCAGCAGGTTGCGGCAAAACACCACGTCGTAATACCCGGCCGTGACGGCCTCGCCCAGGCGCAGCAGGTTGCCCTGGCGGAAATTGACCTGGGCCCGCAAGCCGTCGTCGATGCGGTATTCGCCGGCGCCGAGGTGGCTGAAGTGGCGCTCGCGGAAGGCGGTGTCGCCGCCGCGGAAGGCGTTGCGCCCGTACACGCCGCGGCGCGCGCGGGCGATGCAGGCCGCGCTCAGGTCGATCGCGTCGATGCTGTAGGCCGCCGCCGGCACGCCGGCGTCGCGCAGCGCCATCGCCATCGAATACGGCTCCTCGCCGCCGGCGCAGGGCAGCGACAGGATGCGCACCGGGCGGACGCCGGCGCCGGCCAGACGCTGCTGGACGAAGGCGGTGGCGGCGTGGAAGGCTTGCGGATCGCGGAACAACCACGACTCCGGCACCACCACCAGCTCGACCAGTTCGGCCAGTTCGTCGGCGCCGAGCCCGGCCAAGTAGTGGTCGCTGTCGGCGATGGCGCGCAGCTCCATGCGCTGCCGCACGGCGCGTTCGGCGCTGGCCTTCGACAGGTTCAGGCCGGTGGCCTGGCGCAGCAGCGCCTGGGCTTTCATGGCTGGCCGTCGCGCCGCTGGAACAGCGCGGCGCGCAGCGCCGCCGGCAGCAGTTGCGCCAGTTCGACCAGCTGGACGATGCCGTCGGCGTCGCTGGCGACCTGGCCGAGGAAGGGCGCGGCCGCCACGCCGCTGTCGCGCAGCGCCTGCGCGGCCACCTCGGCGACGCCGCGCACGCGCTGCGCCAGCAGGCCCAGCGGATGGGCGGCGCCGTCGGGCGCGTGGTAGTCGACAATGACGATGCGGGTGTCGTAGTGCTCCGGCGCCGGCGCCAGGCCGGCCAGCTGGCACAGGTCGACCACCGGTACCGGCACGCCGTGCAAGTCGAGCAAGCCGGCCACGCCGGCGGGCGCCAACGGCAGCTGCTTGAGCTCCAGCAGCGGCAGCACGCGCAGCACCGCGCCCAGCCTGAGGGCGTAGCGGTCCGGCCCGATGTGGAAGATCAGCGCCTTCATGGCGCCGCTAGGTGGCGACGGCGAAATTGGCGACGCTGGCCTGCAGGTCGCCGGCGGCGTACTGCAACTGGTGTACCGCCTCGCTGGTGGCCTTGAGCGAATCGACCGTTTGCTGGGTGGCGTCGTTCAACTGCATCATCGTGTCCGAGATCTGCGAGGCGCCGATGGCCTGCGACTGCATGCCCTGCAGCACGGCGTCGAACTGCGGCGCCAGCTTCTGCACCTGGTCCATCACCGACGACAACTGCTCGGCGACCTGGCGCACCTCGCCGACGCTGCGGCGGATCTCCTCGGAGAACTTGTCCATGCCCATGACGCTGGCCGACACCGCCGACTGCATCTCCTTGAGCATCTGCTCGATGTCCCAGGTCGACACCGAGGTCTGGTCGGCCAGGCGGCGGATCTCGGTGGCCACCACCGAGAAGCCGCGCCCGGCCTCGCCGGCCTTTTCGGCCTCGATGGCGGCGTTCAGCGACAGGATGTTGGTCTGGTCGGCAACCTTGGTGATGGTGATCAGCACGCTGTTGATGTTGCTGGCCTTTTCCGACAGCGCGGCCAGCTTGGCGTTGATCGAATCGGTGGCCGAGACCATGTGCTGCATGGTCTGGTCCATCCGCTTCAGGTTGTTTTGCGCCTCGGCGGTGGCCGAGGTGGTGTAGTCGGCCACGGCGGTGGCGTCCTCCATGGTCTTCAGCAACTGGCTGGTGTTGGCCGAAATCTCCTTGGTGGTGCTGAGGATCTCGACGCTGGTCTGCGCCTGCTCGATGCCGGTGGCCTCCTGCTGCTTGGCCGAGGCGGCGATCTCGGTGGCCGAGGTGGTGACTTGGATGCCGGCCTTCTGGACGTTGTTGAGCAGGCTGCGCAGGTTCTCGAACATCGTCGCCAGGCCGCCGCCGAGCTGGCCGATGGCGTCGGCGCCGCGGATTTCGACGACGCCGGTCAGGTCGCCCGAGGCGGCCTTCGACACCACCAGCAGCAGCGCGTCGACCTTGCCCTTGAGCAGGTTGGTGGCGACTTGCTCGTTGACCTGGTTGTCCTGGATGGTCTGGGCCATGCGGTTGAACTCCAGCGTCACCTGGCCCAGCTCGTCGCGCGAGACGAGCGCCGCGCGCGCGCCCTGTTCGCCGGCGGCGACGCGGCCGACCGCGTCGGTCAGGTTGTTGAGCGGGCCGAGGATGGCCTTGGCCAGCAGGAAGGAGATGGCCAAGGCCGCCAGCACGCACAGCAGGCCGCCCAGCGACAGCACCAGCACCATGTTTTCCTGCAGCTTGGCGGAGGCGCGCGCGCGCTCGGCCAGCAGGCGGGTTTCCTCGGCGTCGAGCTCCTCGATCAACTGCCTGGACTGCTTCAGCGCCGGATAACCGCCCTTGGGCAGGCTGCGCCCGATCATGTCGGCGGCGCCGGCCGCGCCGCCCAGGGCGCGGCGCTGGACGATCAGCGGCGCGATCCACTCCTTGACCCAGGCCAGCGTCAACTGCTCGATTTTCCTGGCGCGCTGCTGCTGCGCCGGGTTGTCGGCGGTCAGCGCGACCAGTTGCCGGACGTGGCTCTGCAACAGCTGCGACTCGTCGCGCTCGGGCGTGAGCGAGGCCTCGTCGCCGTTCAGCAGGAACAGGCGGGTCTCGGCCTGGATTTGCAGGATGGCGTTCTGGACCTTGTCGACGCGCAGCATCACGTCGTTGGTGTGGCGGTCCCAGGCGTTGGCCTCGGACAGGCGCGCGAAGCTGTTGTAGGCCACCACCAGCAAGACCAAAATGATGGCGACGATGGCGCCGAAGCCGAGGTAAAGCTTGTTTTTAATGCTCAGGTCGGTAAACATGGACTCTCCGGGTCGGGGCGGTGGCGTGCTTGCTCGCTTGCATTCACTTGCACCCTAGCATTCTGCCATGCGCGGCGCCCCCGTGGCGCGAACTTGTGCATTGACGCCGCGCAAAAAAAAACGGACCGCTGCGAAGCGGCCCGTTGCCCGCCCCCGGCCGCGGCCGGGGGCGTCGATGCGCGGCCTTACTGGCCGCGTTTTTCGCGCGCCACCGCGGCGATGCGCATGCGCAGCGCGTTGAGCTTGATGAAACCGCCGGCGTCGGCCTGGTTGTAGGCGCCGCCGTCCTCGTCGAAGGTGGCGATGTTCATATCGAACAGCGAGTCGGTCTTGGAATCGCGCGCGACGACGATGACGTTGCCCTTGTACAGCTTCAGGCGCACCCAGCCGTTGACGCATTGCTGCGTGTGGTCGATCAGCGTCTGCAGCGCCACGCGCTCCGGCGCCCACCAGTAGCCGTTGTAGATCATCGAGGCGTAGCGCGGCATCAGGTCGTCCTTCAGATGCGCCACTTCGCGGTCCAGCGTGATCGACTCGATCGCCCGGTGCGCCTTGAGCATGATGGTGCCGCCCGGGGTTTCATAGCAGCCGCGCGACTTCATGCCGACGTAGCGGTTCTCGACCAGGTCGAGGCGGCCGATGCCGTGCTTGCCGCCGACGCGGTTCAACTCGGCCAGCACCGTGGCCGGCGACATGCGCACGCCGTTCAGCGCGACGATGTCGCCCTTTTCGTATTCGACGTCGAGGTACTCGGCGGCGTCCGGCGCCGCTTCCGGGCTGACGGTCCAGCGCCACATCGACTCTTCCGCCTCGGCGCTCGGGTTCTCCAGGTGGCGGCCCTCGAAGCTGATGTGCAGCAGGTTGGCGTCCATCGAATACGGCGCGCCGCCGTTCTTGTGCTTCATGTCGATCTCGATGCCGGCGTCCTGCGCGTACTGCAGCAGTTTTTCGCGCGACAGCAGGTCCCACTCGCGCCACGGGGCGATGATCTTGACGTCCGGTTTCAGCGCGTAGGCGCCCAACTCGAAGCGCACCTGGTCGTTGCCCTTGCCGGTGGCGCCGTGCGAAATGGCGTCGGCGCCGGTTGCGCGGGTGATTTCGATCAAGCGCTTGGCGATCAGGGGGCGGGCGATCGAGGTGCCCAGCAGGTACTCGCCCTCGTAGACGGTATTGGCGCGGAACATCGGGAAGACGAAATCGCGCACGAACTCCTCGCGCACGTCGTCGATGTAGATGTTTTCCGGCTTGATGCCGAACTTGATCGCCTTGGCGCGCGCCGGCTCGAGTTCCTCGCCCTGGCCGAGGTCGGCCGTGAAGGTGACGATCTCGCATTGATAGTTATCCTGCAACCACTTCAGGATGACGGAGGTGTCCAGTCCGCCCGAATAGGCCAGCACTACTTTTTTAATATCGCTCATAATATTTCCAGTTGTCGTTGATACGTTCAGTTTACCCGGCCTAACAGCAGGTATTCAATCAGGGCCTTCTGCACATGCAGGCGGTTCTCGGCTTCTTCCCACACCACCGACTGCGGGCCGTCGATCACCTCGGCGGCGACCTCCTCGCCGCGGTGGGCCGGCAGGCAATGCATGAACAGCGCGTCGGGCGCGGCGCGCGCCATCTTGGCGGCGTCGACGATCCAGCCGTCGAAGGCGGCCAGGCGCGCCGCGTTCTCGGCCTCGTAACCCATGCTGGTCCAGACGTCGGTGTTGACCAGGTGCGCGCCGGCGCAGGCGTCGGACGGCTCGGCGAAAAAGGTGTAGCGCTTCGTCGTCACCTGGGACAGGTCCACGTCGTAGCCCTTCGGCGTCGACACGTTGACGTGGAAGCCGAACACCTCGGCCGCCTGCAGCCACGAGTACAGCATATTGTTGGCGTCGCCGATCCAGGCGACGACCTTGCCGGCGATCGAGCCGCGGTGTTCGATATAGGTGAAAATGTCGGCGAACACCTGGCAGGGGTGGTGCTCGTTGGTCAGGCCGTTAATCACCGGCACGCGCGAATTGGCGGCGAAACGCTCGATGATATCCTGGCCGAAGGTGCGCACCATGATGATATCGCACATGCGCGACATCACCTGGCCGGCGTCCTCGACCGGCTCGCCGCGGCCGAGCTGGCTATCGCGGGTATTCAGATAAATCGCCGCGCCGCCCAGCTGGTGCATGCCGGCCTCGAAGGACAGGCGGGTGCGGGTCGAATTTTTCTCGAATACCATGACCAGCGTACGGTCGATCAGCGGATGGTAAATCTCATAATTCTTGAATTTGCGCTTGATCAGATGGGCGCGCTCGATCACATATTCGTATTCGGCCAACGTAAAGTCGGAAAACTGGAGGTAATGCTTGATCGGTTTTTTGGTAGACATATAGACCACTTGAGGATGCGGAGGCCGCCGGCGGCGTGCCTTTCCCGCCGGTAAGCGGATCAATTATAAGGGTTTTGCTTTTGGAATGGAAAGGACGGCGGCCGCGGGGGCGCCGCAAGCGTCTGGACATTCCCACAACGACCGGGCGGCGGCGGCGCTTTCCGGGCGAACAATCTGCGGTAAAACGGCGCGCGCGTGACAGAAGCTGGCCGCGCCGGCGAACGCAACAAGCCCGGGGCCTCGGACGCTGGCCCGTCAATAGATGGCGGCGGGGTGGGCCGGGTCGTGCCGCGGCGCTTTCAGCGGCAGCTCGAGGGTGAAGGTGGTGCCGCCGGCGCCGCTGGCCACGCCGATGTCGCCGCCCAGCAGCGCGTTGACGATGTTGTAGCTGATCGATAGCCCCAGGCCGCTGCCGCCTTGTCCCAGTTTGGTGGTGAAGAAGGGGTCGAAGATGCGCCCCAGGTGGGCTTCGGCGATGCCGGCGCCGTTGTCGCGGAAGGTGACGCGCACGCGCCCGTTCGCCAGCGCCACCGCGCTCAGCCAGATTTGCCCGCCCTGGCCGCGCTCGAAGGCGTGCAGCAGGGCGTTGTTGATCAGGTTGGTGACGACTTGGCCGAACGGCCCCGGGTAGCTGTCCATGACCAGCATCGGCGGAATGTCGAATTCGAGGCTGTGGCCGTTGCCGCGAATGCGGTTCATCATCGTCGCGATGATCTCGTGCGCCACTTGCTGCAGGTCGAACAGGCGCCGTTGTTCGGTGGTGCGGTCGACCGCGACTTGTTTGAAGCTGTTGACCAGGTCGGCGGCGCTGGTGAGCCCGCGCATCACCAGCACCGAGGCCTTCTTCGAGTCGGCGATGTAGGCGGCCAAGTCGGAGCGGCGCATGCCGGCGCCGCCCATCAGCGTGTCGAGTTCCTCGGTTTTCTGTTGCATGGTGCTGGCGATGAGCAGGCTGTTGCCGATCGGCGTGTTGAGTTCGTGGGCGACGCCGGCCATCAGCGAGCCGAGCGCGGCCAGCTTTTCCTGCGACACCAGCTGCGTCTGGGCGTCCTGCAATTGGCGGTAGGCGTGGGCGTTGTCGAGCGCGACGGCGCCGTAGGCGCACAGGGTGCGGAAGATCAGCCGCTCGCGCTCGCCGTAGGCGTCGGCGTGCAGCGCCTGCACCGTCATCACGCCCAGCGCCCGCTCGCCCGCCAGCAGCGGCACGTACAGCGCGCTCAGCGTCGCCTGCGTGCCCGGCACCACCGTCACGTGCCGCCCGTCGTCGGCGATGCGTTCGATGTAGACTTCGCGCCGCTCGCGCGCGCACCGCGCCGCGTAGGCGTGCGGGTGGGCCAGCGCGATGCTGTTCGGCGCCAGCGCGCGGCCGTCCTCGACGCCGTGGGCGCGCACCAGGCTGGCGCCGTCGGGCGCGTTCAGGTAGACCGCGAAGGTGGCCGTCGGCAGCAGCGCGTGGACGTGCCGGTCGAGCACCTGGAACACGGCGTCGGCTTCCAGGTGGGTGGTGATTTCCTGGCCGATCGCCGAGAGCCGCTCCAGCGTGGCGCTGGTGTGCTGCAGCACGGCGGCGCGGCGCGCCTCCGACTCGGCCAGTGCGCGGTGGTGCTGGCCCTCGGCGCGCGCGTGTTCGGTCTGGTGGTGCACCTGCATCGCGGTGGCGCGGTTGCCGGCCTCCTGGCTGTGGGTCTGCTCGCGCGCGGCGCCCGCTTCCAGCGCGGCGGCGTAGGCTTGCTGGTACAGGCCGGCCCGGGCGTATTCGCGCGCCAGCGCGTCGAGCAGGTCGCCCGGCACGATGTAGCCGGCGACGGTGCCGGCCACCGCCAGCGCCTGTTTCAGGTAGTGCAGCGCGGCGTTCGGCTCGCCCATCGGCGCCGGCGCCGGCAGCGCGTGGCGCGCGTGGATCATCGCCAGCACGCGCAGCGCGGCGATGTGGTTGTAGGCGTGGCCCTGGCGCTCGGCCAACGCCACCGCCGTCAGCGCCGCGCGCAGCGCCTCGTGCGGGCGCTCCAGGCAGGACAGCGCGTGCCCCTGGCCGCGCCGCGCCGAGCTTTGGAAGTCGGCCTGGTCGAGCGCGTCGGCGCGCTGTTCCAGGCGGGTGAAGGCGTCCAGCGCGGCGGCGTAGTCGCCGCGGTCCAGGCTCAGGTCGCCCAGGTAGCGCAGCGCGATGGCGTAGCTGCGCGAGCCCGACAGCGGTGCCATGATCTGCAGCGCCTCCTGTAGCAGCTGGCCGGCCGCCTCCAGCCGGCCCAGCCGGCGCAGCGATTCGGCGGTGTGCATCAGGCCGGCGCCGACGCTGCGCGGCCAGCCGGTCGGGCGCGCCAGGTCGAGCGCGCACTGCTTCCATTCCAGCGCGGCGTGGTGGTCGTTGAGGCGGGTGAAGTAGCCGCCGATGTTGATGGCGGCGGTGATGGCTTGGCGCAGCTGGCCGGTGGCCAGCGCCGCCTCGTAGCAGCCGATGTAGTAGCCGGCGGCCGCACCCAGGTCGCGCGACTGGCTGGCGCTTAGGCCGAGGTAGTCGTTGACCCAGGCCGCCAGCGCGGCCGGGCGCGCCTCGTCGCTGTCGAAGTGGTGGCCCCAGCGGGCGCTGGCCGCGTGCATGTCGCGCAGCACCGCCCAGCGCGCCATGGCCGCCTCGGCGATGGCCGCGCGCAGCGTGTCGCCGGCGCCGCGGGCGGCGTCGGCGGCCTGGAGTAGTTCGGCGTCGCAGCGCGCGTGCTCGCCGCGGTCGACCGCGATCCAGGCTTGCAGCCAGTGCGCGTCGGCGCAGCCGGCGCCGTCGCCCAGCTCGCGCAGCGCCGCGCCGGCTTCGCGCGCGCGCGCCTCGGCGTCGTCCAGCGCGCCGTGCAACCAGATGGTTTCGGCCTGCACCAGCAGCAGGCGCGCGGCGGCGGCGCGCCGCTGCGGCGCGGCCAGCGCCGCGCGCGGCAGCAAGTCGAGGGCTTCGGCGGCCAGCGCGGCCGCGCGCGCGCTGTCGCGCTGGCGCACATGCCAGGCCAGCGCCACCAGCGCCGGCAGGCGGGCCGCCCCGCGCAGCGGCAGCAACGCCGTTTCCCATTGCGCGACGTGGTCGTCGCGCGCGAACATTTCCATCTGCGGTCCCTTGAGCGAGTGGGCCTGCCCCGGCCGTGCGGACAAGATAGTACTGCCCAGCATTGTATGCTGCATTTGACAAGTTGCACAGTTGGCAAGGGGAGGGCGTGGCGTTGGCGATTTTCGCCGGTCGGGTTAGCCCTCCGCTGTTACACGACGTGGCAAACCCGACTGGCATCGGCGGCGGCCCGGCGTCGGATTACGCTGCGCTAATCCGAGCTACGACAGGCGAACTGAACGCTTAGTACAGCGTTTGCGCCGATTCGTGCAGCAGCTGGCCGTACAGGGTGTGGCGCATGCGCGCGATTTTGCCTTCGGCGACGGCCGCCAGCACCGCGCATTGCGGCTCGATCAGGTGGCGGCAGTTGTAGAACTTGCAGCCGCCCAGGTAGGGCTTGAATTCGCGGAAGGCGCGCTCCAGCATGCCTTCGCTGAGGTGGTACAGGCCGAATTCCTGGAAGCCGGGCGAGTCGATGATGGACGCTTCGGCGCCCAGGCTGTACAGGCGCGTGAAGGTGGTGGTGTGCTTGCCGGTGTCGAGCGCCGCCGAGATTTCGCGCACGGCGATGTCGGCGTCCGGCACCAGCAGGTTGATCAGCGAGGACTTGCCCATGCCGGACTGGCCGATCAGGATCGACGACTGGCCGGCCAGCAGCGGCGCCATGGTCGCCACCGCGTGCTCGGGGTCGGCGCGCGCCGACACTTCGTGGATCGGATAGCCCAGCGCGGCGTACGCTTGCAGCCGTTCGCGCGCGCGCGCCAGCGAGGCCGTCACGTCGGTCTTGTTGAGGATGATGCGCGCCTCGATGCCGGCCGCGTCGGCCGCCACCAGCGAGCGCGAAATGAGGTCGTCGGCGAAGCCCGGTTCGGTCGCGACGACGATGAACAACTGCGTCAGGTTGGCCGCCAGCAGCTTCGATTTGTATTGGTCGGAGCGGTACAGCAGCGTCTTGCGCTCGGTGATGACGTCGATAACGCCCTGGTTTTGCGACGTCAGCGTCAGCTTGACGATGTCGCCGACGGCGACGTTGGTCTTTTTGCCGCGCGTGACGCACTGCAGCTTGACGCCGTCGGCGTCGGCCAGGTAGTGGCGCCCGTGCGCGGCGATGATGGTGCCGGTCAGTTGCGTCATGCCGCCACCGCCGCGCTGTGCGCCGTGGCGCGGTACAGCGCGTCGGCCTTGGCCGCGCAGATGAAGTCGTTCTCCGACAGGCCGCCCTTACCGTCGTTGACCGAGTGGGTGGCGTAGCGCGCCACGCAGCTGTTGTAGCCGACGGTCAGTTCCGGGTGGTGGTCCTGGGCGTGCGTCATGTAGGCCAGCGCGTTGACGAAGGCCAGCGTCTGGTAGTAGTTGCGGAAGGCGAAGCTCTGGCACAGCTTGCCGTGCTCGACGGCCCAGCCGGGAACCAGCGGCAGCAGGCGCGCGACGGCGCCCTGGTCGAGCGCGTGCTGGCGCGGCGCGCAATGTTGCGCGCTGAGCGCGGCGGTGTCGTTGGTGGTGTTGGTCATAAAATTCTCCGGGCTCATTGCGGGGCCAGATTGAGTTGGCGGATGCGTACGCTGGCGGGCGGGTGCGAGTCGTAAAAGGCCGAATGCAGCGGGTCCGGCGTCAGCGTAGAGGCGTTGTCTTCGTACATTTTGACCAGCGCCGAGACCAGGTCGCGCGCGTCGGTGTGGCTGGCGGCGAAGGCGTCGGCTTCGAACTCGTGTTTGCGCGAGCTGAGCGAGGTCAAAGGGCCGAGCAGGAAGGTGAACACCGGCAGCGCCAGCATGAACAGGATCAGCGCCATGGCGTCGTTGGGCTGGCCGGCCAGCAGCAGCGGGTCGACCCCCAGGCCGGTGTAGAACCACAGCTGGTTCTTCAGGTAGCCCAGCAGCGCCAGGAAGGCCAGCGAGATGGCGAACATCATGCCGATGCGCTTGACGATGTGCTTGAGCTTGAAATGGCCCAGTTCGTGCGCCAGCACCGCCTCGATTTCCTGCGGCGCCAGGCGCGCCAGCAGGGTGTCGAAGAAGACGATGCGCTTGTTGGCGCCGAAGCCGGAAAAGTAGGCGTTGCCGTGGGCGCTGCGCTTGGAGCCGTCCATGACGAACAGGCCCTTCGAGGCGAAGCCGACGCGCTGCATCAAGCCTTCGATGCGGGTTTTCAGCGATTCGTCGGCCAGCGGCGTGAACTTGTTGAACAGCGGCGCGATCACGCTCGGGAACAGCACCATCATCAACAGTTGGAAGCCGCTCCACACCAGCCAGGCGTACAACCACCACAGGCCGCCGGTTTTTTCCATCAGCGTCAGTACCACCCAGATCAACGGCAGGCCGATGGCCGCGCCCAGCAGCAGGCCCTTGGCCATGTCGGCGAAGAACAGCGCCTTGCTCATTTTGTTAAAGCCGAAGCGCTGCTCCAGCTTGAACTGCTTGTAATAGTCGAACGGTAGGTCGAGCAGGCCGGAGATGGCGGCGAAGGCGACCAGCAGGCCGAGCTGGTAGGCCATGCCGGGGCCGGCCAGCTTGAATACTTCGATCGACAGCCATTGCAGGCCGCCGAGCAGGGTGAAGCCGATCAGCACGGCGCTGTTGACCAGCAGCGCGAGCAGCCCCAGCTTGGTCTTGGCGACGGTGTAGTCGGCCGCCTTTTGATGCGCGGCCAGGCGGATTTTCTCGGCGAATTCGGGCGGCACGGCGGCGCGGTTGGCCAGCACGTGGCGGATGTGGCGCGAAGCGAGCCAGAAGCGCACCACTAGCGTCAACAGAAGGAAAGATACAAACAAAATGGAAAACGCGAGTGAATACATTCTATGCCTGTGAGAAAATGGCGGATTGAATTGATTTGGCCAAGAGAGAATTATGTCACAAGCGACCGACGTAGCAGCACCCGCCACCCCAATCCGCCCAAATGAGATGAATTTGATCTGGGTCGACATGGAAATGACCGGCCTGGAGCCGGACACCGACCGCATCATCGAGGTCGCCGTGGTGGTCACCGACATGCATCTGAACGTGCTGGCCGAGGGGCCGGTGTTCGCGATCCACCAGTCCGACGAGACGCTGGGAAAAATGGACGCCTGGAACAAGGGCACCCACGGCCGCTCCGGCCTGATCGACCGCGTCAAGGCGTCGACGGTGACGGAGGCGCAAGCCGAAGCCGAGCTGATCGCCTTCCTGAGGAAGTATGTTCCCGCCGGCAAGTCGCCGATGTGCGGCAACACCATCGGCCAGGACCGCCGCTTCATGGTGCGCGGCATGCCGAAGCTGGAGGCGTTCTTCCACTACCGCAACGTCGACGTGTCGACCCTGAAGGAACTGTGCAAGCGCTGGAAGCCGGAAATCTCCACCGGCTTCAAGAAGCACCAGAAGCATACCGCGATGGCCGACATCATCGAGTCGATCGAAGAATTGAAGTACTACCGCGAGCATTTCATCAAACTGTAACCCCGCAGACCGTCTGCGTGCCGGCCCGGTCGGGGCGGCGCCTTCACGCCCCCTACCTTTTCTACGACTGACTATGCACGCCGAAAACTTCGTATTGCAAGACTATTTGGACCGGATCGGCTACGCCGGCGCGGCCGGCGCCGACATCGCCACCGTCCACTCGATGATGCGCTGCCAGTTGTTCGCGGTGCCGTTTGAAAACCTCGACGTCCAGGCCGGCAAGGTGGTCTCGCTGGTGCCGGAGGAAATCGTCGAGAAGATCGTCGGGCGCCGCCGCGGCGGTTACTGCTACGAGGTCAACGGCCTGTTCGCGATGGCCCTGGAAGCGCTCGGCATCGCCTACCAGTTCGTCGCGGCGCGGCCGATGTTCTACCCGGTCAAACGGCCGAAGACCCACATGGCGGTGGTGTTGACGCTGGACGGCGCGCAGTGGTTGTGCGACCTGGGCTTTGGTAGTTACGGCATCCGCGCGCCGATGCGCCTCGACCTGCTCGACAGCGCGGTGCGCCAGGACGACGACAGCTTCATGTTGAGCAAGCTCAACGAACGCGACTATTTGCTGCAGGCGCTGGTCGAGGGCGAGTGGGGCCGGCAGTACGGCTTCGACCTGTCGCCGCAGGAATGGATCGACTTCGCGCCGGCGAATTATTTGAATTCGACCCATCCGGACGCGATCTTCGTGCAGAAGCTGGTGATCGTCCGGCACGACCCCGAGGGGCGGCGTATTTTCGTCGGCGACCTGCTGAAAACGGTGCGCGCCGGCCACGTCGACAAACGCACCGTCGGCCCCGGCGAGCGCGCCGCGCTGCTGCGCGACACCTTCGGCTTGGCGCCGGACGCCTGAGGCGCGCCGCCGGCTAGGCGGCGTCGGCCCCGGCCTCGGCGACCAGCCAATCGCAAAACGCGTGGACCAGCGGATTGCTTTCCGCCTGGACCGAGCGCAGCAGGTAATAACAATACGGTCCCATGACCCGGTGTTCGAGCGCGCGCACCAGCCGGCCCGACGCCAGGTCGGCGGCGATCAAGGGTTCGGCGGCCAGCGCCACCCCCTGGCCGCTGGCCGCCGCCTCCAGGCTCAAATACGTGTGCGAAAAGCGCGGTCCGCTGCCGCCCGGGTGCGGCACGCCGCAGCTGTGCATCCAGCGCGCCCAGTTCATCTCGGCGGGCAGCTTGGCTTCCGGCTCGTCGTGCAGCAGCGTATAGCGGCGCAGGTCGGCCGGTCCGCGCAAATCGCCGGCCGCCGCCAGGTAGGCCGGGCTGCACACGGCGGAAAACCATTCCTCCATCAATAAGTCCACCTTCAGCCCCGGATAATGCCCCGGCCCGAGCCGGATCGCCACGTCGACGCCCTCGCGCGCCAGGTCGACCGCGTTGGTCGAGGCCAGCACGCGCAGCTCGATTTGCGGGTGGCGGTCGCGCAGCCGGCCCAGGCGCGGCATCAGCCAGCGCGTCACCAGCGAGGTGGTGGCGGTGACGGTGACGACGCGCTCCTCGCCCTGCCGGCGCGCCGCCTCGGAGACGTCGGCCAGCCGGTCGAGGATGGGGCGCAGCGATTCGGCGTAGCGCTGGCCGGCGCTGGTGAGCACCACGCCGCGCGCCATGCGCTGGAACAAGGGCACGCCCAGCCACGCCTCCAACTGCTTGACGTGGTGGCCGATCGCGCCGGCGGAGACGTGCAACTCCTCGCCGGCGCGCTGGAAACCCCGGTTGCGCGCGGCCGCTTCAAACGCGTGCAGGGCCGCGAGCGGGGGCAGTTGGCGTGACATATTAGCCTCAATAATATTTGGTCTTAGCGGGAAGAATATTGGTTTGTTTAGAACTGTGCAAGCGAATATGATGGATTCGTCGCTGGAAGACGACCCGCAATTAAATTGACGCATTGCGCGTCTCGCTCCGGTCCGCGGCGGCGCCCCCTCCACACTAGCCAACACAAGGAAAAATCATGTCCCATCGACGCGCAGTCGCCCTGGTATTGCTGTCGGCCGTCGGTTTCGGCAGCATGGCCCTGTTCGCCAAGGCGGCGTACGCGTCCGGCGTCGCGCCGTCGACCCTGCTGGCCTTGCGCTTCGTGCTGGCGGCGCTGATGCTGGCGCCGGTGGTCTGGATCAAGGGCCTGCAACTGCCGCGCGGGCGCGTGCTGGCCGGCTATATCGCCATGGGTTGCATGTATACGGCGCAGTCGCAAAGCTATTTCAACGGGCTGCTGCACGCCAGCAGTGGCCTGGTCGGCCTGTTGTTATACGTCTATCCGGTGCTGGTGACGGCGCTGGCGCTGGCGTTCGGCTGGGAGAAACTGGACCGGCGCATGCTGGTGCTGATGTTGGTCGCGGTTGGCGGCATGGCGGTCACGCTGGGAGGGGAGTTGCAGGGCAAGCCGATCGGCATCGCGCTGGCGCTGCTGGCGGCGGCGATCTACGCGTTCTATATCTTGCTGGGCAACCGCCTCTCGCGCAGCCGGCAGGATACCCATCCGATGGCGGCCTGCGTCGTCATCATGGTGACCGCGGCGGTGAACAATACCGGGCTGGCGATGTGGAACGGCGTGGCGCTGCCGGACGGCGCCGGCGGCTGGCTGGCGGTGGCGGCAATCGCACTATTCTCGACGGCGATGGCGGTCGCCTGCTTCCTGTCGGGCGTCAAGGAAGTTGGCGCCGCGCAGGCATCGATCCTGTCGACGCTGGAGCCGGTGGTCACGCTCGGCCTTGGCGTGGCGATGCTGCACGAGAGCGTCAGCGCCAGCCAATTGCTGGGCGGCGCGCTGGTGTTGACGGCGGTGGTATTGCTGGCGCAACGGCCGCCGGCCAGGCCTGCGGCCGGCGCGACGGGCGCCCGGGAGGCTTCGGCGTTGAGTTAATGAAAATGAACAGCGTCACCCTGGGGGGCGGCCTTCAGGCCTGACCCCGGCTCTTTGCCTTTGCTGGATTTTCAGCGCCGCCCGTCCGCCGCGGATCGGGAGAGGATTCGATGTTACGATCGACGATTGTCATATATTTAAGGTTCCAAGTGGAAATCGACCATATCTTCATTTGTGTGCAGCCGGGCGCGCCCGAGGCCGAGGCGCTGGCGCAGTTCGGCCTGCTGGAAGGCTCGGGCAACACGCATCCGGGGCAGGGCACGGCGAACCGGCGCTTCTTCTTCGACAACGCCTTCGTCGAGCTGTTGTGGCTGGCCGACGCGGCCGAGGCAAACAGCGACGCCACCCGGCCGACCATGTTGTTACAGCGGCTCACGGGCGACGCCGCGCGGGTGTCGCCGTTTGGGCTGTGCTTCCGGCCCGGCGGTGCCGACGGGCCGCACGCGCCGTTTCCCAGCTGGCAGTACCGGCCGGCGTACCTGCCGCCGGGGCTGGCGGTCGACTTCGCCGACGCGCCGGCCACCGAGCCGATGTGGTTTTTCCTGGCCTTTGGCGGCCGGCCCGACGCGGCCGCGCCGGCGCGCCGCCAGCCCCTGCAACGGCCGGGCGGACTGCGCGAGATCACCTCGCTACGCCTAACCTCGCCGATACGCGGCACCGCGTCGGCCGCCGCCGCCGCCGCGGGCGCCGCCGGCGTCCAGATGGTCGCGGGCGACGGCCACCTGCTGGAGATCGGTTTCGACCACGAGGGCGCGGGGCGCGCGCACGACTTTCGGCCTGGCCTGCCTTTGCTGTTGCGCTGGTAGCATCGCGGGCGCAGGTGTGGCCGGGGCCTGTGGTAGCCTAGTGTCGGCACTGCGCCGCGCACCACCGTGCGGCGCGCGCCCCGCCTGAAGGAGTCCGCATGCTCGCTCAACGCCATCTGGTTCTGTCGCTTGCCCTGCCGCTGGCGGCGCTGTGCGCCGCGCTGTCCGGCGCGCCGGCGGCAGCCGCGCCGGCGCCGGCCGATCCGCTGCACGCCTGGGCCGCCGGCAACGACCCGGCCAAGCTCGAACGCTGGGTCGACGGCCACCTGGCCGCGGCCCGCGCCAGCGTCGACAAACTGTTGGCGGTGCACGGCGCGCGCACGGTCGCCAACACGCTGCGGCACTACGACGAGGCGCTCAACCAGCTCAGCCTGGCCGGCAACCAGGCCTATCTGCTGTACGCGGTGGGACAGGGCGCGACGCTGCGCGACAAGGCGCAGGCGCTGAACCGGAAGGTGGCCAGCGCCAGTGCCACGTTGAACCTGAACCGCGCGGTCTACCAGGCGCTCGGCAAGGTGGTGGCGACGCCCGGCGACGCGGCGACCCGGCGCTACCTGGAGCGCACGCTGCTGCTGTACCGCCTGGCTGGCGTCGACCGCGACGACGCCAGCCGCGCCCGCATCCACGCGCTGCAGGATAAGATCACCGAGCTGTCACTGGTGTTCGGCCGCAACGTCCAGGACGGCACGTTGAAGGTCGGCGCGACGCTGGCCGAACTCGACGGCCTGCCCGCCGACTACATCGCCCGCCACCAGCCCGACGCCGACGGCCGCTACACGCTCACCACCGACCAGCCGGACGCCGCGCCGGTGTTCGACTTCGCCCACAACGCCGAGCTGCGCCGGCGCATGTACCTGGCCTACCACGCGCGCGCCTATCCGGCCAACCGCCAGGTGCTGCTGGAGCTGCTGGCGGCGCGCCAGGAGCTGGCCGGCATCCTCGGCTTCGCCAGCTACGCCGACTTCGCCACCGCCGACCAGATGATCGGCAGCGCCGCCAACGTGCGCAAGTTGTTCGGCGAGGTCGACCAGGCCTCGCACGACGCCATGCAAAAGGAGTACGCCCAGTTGCTGGCGTTCGCCCAGGGCCGCCAGCCGGAGTTGACGGCGATCGCCCAGTCCGACGCCAACTACTGGATCGACCAGTACCGGCGCGAGCGCTACGCCTTCGACACCCAGTCGGTGCGGCCGTACTTCGCCTACGACAAGGTGGAGGCCGGCATACTCGACGCCGCCGCCAAGATCTTCCGCGTGCAGTTCAAGCCGGTCAACAACGCCGCGCGGTGGCACGCCTCGGTGACGCTCTTCGACGTCGTCGACGGCGGCCGCAAGGTCGGCCGGATCTATCTCGACATGCACCCGCGCGAAGGCAAGGACAAGTGGTTTTCCAGCGCCGCGGTGGTGCCCGGCATCCGCGGCCGGCAACTGCCGGAGGGTATGTTGATCTGCAATTTCTCGGGCGGCGCGCCGGGCGACCCGGGCTTGATGCAGTACAGCGAAGTGGTCACCTACTTCCACGAGTTCGGCCATTTGATGCACCACATCCTGGGCAGCCAGAACCGCTGGTCGGGCCAGGGCGGCTTCAACGTCGAGGGCGATTTCGTCGAGGCGCCGTCGCAGATGCTGGAGGAGTTTTTCCGCAGCCACAGCGTGCTGGCGCCGTTCGCCCGCCACTACCAGAGCGGCGCCGTGCTGTCGGCCGAGACGGTGCAGCGGATGAACGCGGCCAACGCCTTCGGCCGAGGCTACTGGGCGCAGCGGCAGTTGTTCTACGCCAGCCTGTCGCTGCGCCTGCACGACCGCCCGGTGGCCGAGGCCGACCCCGACGCCTTGCTGCGCGAGGCCGCCGCCCGCTACAGCCCGTTCAGCTTCGTCGAGGGCAACCACCTGTACGCCAGCTTCACCCACCTGACCGGCTACGCGTCGAATTACTACACCTACGTGCTCGACAAGGTGATCGCGCTCGACCTGTACAGCCGCTTCGAGCGCGCCCGGCCGCTCGACGGCCCGGCTGCGGCGCGCTACCGCAAGAGCGTCATCAACCCGGGCGCGACCAAGCCGGCGGCGCAACTGGTGCAGGACTTCCTCGGCCGGCCGCAAAACATGGACGCCTTCAAGGGCTGGCTGGGCGAACAGTTCGAGGCTACGCCGTAGCCCGGGTGGACGAAGCGTAAGCCGACCTATAAAATCCTCCGCCGCCGTCACTCCCCGGCCAGTTCCCGGTGGCCGGTTCCGGCAAGGCCGACACCGACAGGTACGGTGAATCGGGGCGGAGGGGAACGACTGCGGGCCGCCCGGGGGAGGGGGGGGCGCTAGGGGGGGTTGGAACGTTCTGTGACTCGAAACAAAACCCCACAAGCCAAAGCCAGGCAGCAACATCGCGTCGGTGCCTG
>NZ_JBJXIB010000126.1:0-18021 GCF_046115965.1 Janthinobacterium sp. CG_23.3
TATCCAAAACACGCAAAGCCAGGCCGAAGCCGCACAAGCACATGGCCCAAAAACCATGTTAAAAGGTTGGAAAATCCTTAACTTGGGTGGATTGCCCGCGTGGGGGTGTATGTCGATGGCAGGTGAATAGTATATCAGAAAGATGATAAATTTAACAAAGTTTACTGTAAGGAACTATCGCGATTTGGTGAGGCAGGTGGCAGGCGCGGGGGTGTCGAAGTGTAGTTAAGCGACCGGTGGAGTGCTGTCGGCAGGAGGGGCGACGCGGCGGATTGGCGCCGTGGGCTGGCCGCCAGCGCTGGCCGGTGAAGAATTCACCTTGAAAATATGGCATTCAGTACAATGTTAGTGGGGAGGTAGCGCGTAGTTTTCCGCGCTTGTCCTTGCCACGCCTCTGCGCAAGCCCTGCTCTTAGCGGCGAATCCCAACGTACATCCCTTCTGCAGAGGCTTCATCCACTCCACTTTTTTTCGAGGTGTTTTTATGGGTATGCTCAGCAATATTTTCAACAAAATTTTCCACCGCGACGCCCCGGCCGCTACTGCCCCAGCGCCAGCCGGTGGCCCCGCCGCCACACCAACGGCCGCCGCGCCTGGCCAGACCGCTCCGGCGCCGGTTGCAATGGAAGAGGTCGATGTCGAGGCCCTGCTCAACGGCAAGGCCGAGGCGCGCGCCGAGAAACTCAACTGGCGCACCTCCATCGTCGACCTGCTCAAGCTGCTCGACCTCGACAGCAGCATGAGCGCGCGCAAGGAACTGGCGCAGGAGCTGCACTTCAGCGGCGACACCAACGACTCCGCGTCGATGAACATCTGGCTGCACCGCCAGGTCATGAACAAGCTGGCCGCCAACGGCGGCAAGGTGCCGGCCGATCTGAAAGATTGATCGCCAGCACTTAGATCTGCCCCGCGGCCCGCCAGCATTTCCGGCGGCCGCTTCCCGAAAGACCAGGAACAGGGATAATACTGTTCGTCGTATGCGGTAGCGATAGTCAAAACAAATCAAAACTATTGTAACAATCAATTTTGCATATGAATGAAAACACCGTAAACTACGTTCATTGATTCACCACCCACGAGGAAACAACAATGTCTCTCATCAACACACAAGTTAAACCGTTCAAAGCAACCGCCTACCACAACGGCAAATTCGTCGAAGTGAGCGAAGAGTCCCTGAAGGGCAAATGGTCGGTATTCGTGTTCTACCCGGCCGACTTCACCTTCGTCTGCCCGACCGAACTGGAAGACTTGGCCAACAACTACGCCGAATTCCAAAAGATGGGCGTGGAAATCTACGGCATCTCGACCGACACGCATTTCGCCCACAAGGCGTGGCACGACACGTCGGACGCGATCAAGAAAGTGAACTACCCGTTGATCGGCGACCCAACCACCGTGCTGTCGCGCAACTTCGAAGTGTTGATCGAAGAAGAAGGCCTGGCGCTGCGCGGCACCTTCGTCATCAATCCAGAAGGCCAGATCAAAGTGTTGGAAGTGCATGACAACGGCATCGGCCGCGACGCTTCCGAACTGCTGCGCAAAGTCAAGGCGGCGCAATACGTCGCGTCGCATCCGGGCGAAGTGTGCCCGGCGAAATGGACCGAAGGCGCAGCCACCCTGACCCCATCGCTGGACCTGGTCGGCAAGATCTAAGCAGTCGCAGCAATAGTAGTGTCGATGCCGTTAGCGTACTCAGCACCAACGGCGTATATGCGGGGTCGGGCCTTCTCGCCTTGGCGCCAGGGGTCCGACCCCAGCCCCTGCCTTTGCTTGTGAAAAAACGCTCGCGGCATCACCAAATCTGTAAAAAACAAGGAAAACATCATGTTAGACGCCACCCTCAAAGCCCAGTTGAAAGCCTATTTGGAAAAGGTCGTGCAGCCGATTGAGATCGTCGCGTCTCTCGATGACAGCGCCAAATCGGTGGAATTGCGTGAACTGCTCCAGGAAATCGACCTGTTGAGCGAGCGCATCACGCTGGTGGAACGCCGCGACGACGCCGAGCGCAAGCCGTCGTTTAGCATCAACCGTGCCGGATCCGATGTGGGCGTGCGTTTCGCCGGCATCCCGATGGGCCATGAATTCACCTCGCTGGTGCTGGCGCTGCTGCAAGTGGGCGGCCACCCGGTCAAGCTGGACCAGGCGACGATCGAACAGATCCGCAACCTCGACGGCGATTACGCCTTTGAAACCTATATCTCCCTGACGTGCCAGAACTGTCCGGAGGTGGTGCAGGCGCTGAACGTGATGTCGATCATCAACCCGCGCATCCGCGCCGTGACCATTGACGGCGGCGTCTTCCCGGCCGAGGTCGAGGCGCGCCAGATCATGGCGGTGCCGACCATCTACCTGAACGGCGCCGTGTTCGGCCAGGGCCGTTCCGGCGTGGAAGAGATCCTCGCCAAGCTCGACAGCAACGCCGGCGCCCGCCAGGCCGAGCAGCTAAGCAAGAAGGACGTGTTCGACGTGCTGATCGTCGGCGGCGGCCCGGCCGGCGCGGCGGCGGCGATTTACGCGGCCCGCAAGGGTATCCGCACCGGCGTGCTGGCCGAGCGTTTCGGCGGCCAGGTGCTCGACACCCTGGCGATCGAGAACTTCGTGTCCGTCAAGGAAACCGACGGCCCGCATTTCGCCATCGCGCTGGAACAGCACGTGAAGTCGTATGAAGTCGACATCATGAACATGCAGCGCGCCGCCAAGCTGGTGCCGGGCAGGTTGATCGAAATCACCACCGCCAACGGCGCCGTGCTCAAGGCCAAGTCGGTGGTGCTGGCGACCGGCGCGCGCTGGAGGGAAATCAACGTGCCGGGCGAGCAGCAGTACCGCAACCACGGCGTCGCGTATTGCCCGCATTGCGACGGTCCGTTGTTCAAGGGCAAGCGCGTGGCGGTGATCGGCGGCGGCAACTCCGGCGTCGAGGCGGCGATCGACCTGGCCGGCCTGGTCAAGCATGTGACCCTGATCGAGTTCGGCGCCGAACTGCGCGCCGACGCGGTGCTGCAGCGCAAGTTGCACAGCCTGCGCAACGTCACCGTGATCACCTCGGCGGCCACCACCGAGATCCACGGCGACGGGAGCAAGGTCAACGCGCTGAGCTACAAGGACCGCAACGGTGGCGCCAACGACGAGCTCAAGCGGGTCGAGCTGGAAGGGGTGTTCGTGCAAATCGGCCTGGTGCCGAACACCGAATGGCTCAAGGGCACGCTGGCCCTGTCGCGCCACGGCGAGATTGAAGTCGACGCCCGCGGCCAGACCTCGATCCCCGGCGTGTTCGCCGCCGGCGACGTGACGACGGTGCCGTACAAGCAGATCGTCATCGCCGTGGGCGAAGGCGCGAAGGCCGCGCTGAGCGCCTTCGACCACCTGATCCGCTCGGACGACGACGAAGTGGTTGAGGAGTCGGCGGAAAAGCAGGCCATGACCGCCTAAGCCGCTGCCGCGACGACAAAGCCGGAACCGCCCCAGGGCCGTTCCGGCTTGTCTAATCGTACCTCAAGGATTTCCGCCAGTCGCGCGCGTGCGCTCCGCATGGCGCCGATCTTCATTCGCCAGGTCGGCCACCGGGGACAGGGCCGCGCCGTCGAATTCGTCGAGCGCCGCGCCGCGCAGCACCCGCGCCGGCCAGTCCGGGTGGGTCAGCGCGCCGCGCCCAAGCGACACGAGGTCCCCATGCGTAGCGGTGGTACGCATATCAGCTCCCGGCGTTCGGACGCACAGCGGCGATGGCCTCGATCTCTATCATGGCCGCCGGATCGTACAGGGCCTTGATCTCGGCAATGGTGTCGGCCGGATAGGGCGCCGCGAAGAACTGGCGGCGCAGTTCCACCACCTCCTTGAAGTTGCCCATATCGGTCACGAAGATCGTCACCTTGATGACGTCTTTCAGGCTCGAGCCGCCGGCTTCGAGCGCGCGCTCGAGGTTGGCGAACGCCTGCTCTCCCTGGGCGCGGAAACCGCCGGCGACAATGTTGCCATCGTCGCCGGCGCCCGCTTGACCGGAGACGAACAGCAAATCGCCGAATTTGATCGCTTGAGAAAGCAGGAAGGGTGCGTAGTTGTCCGGTTGGGTAATGATTTGTTCGAGCATGATTTACGTCTTTCATAAGTGGAGGAGTGCGCGCTGTGCCAGGGCCGCAGGGAGAAGATAGGCCTGCGCCGCTGCGTTGACAAACGTTCAGTTGTCAGGCATAACATGCATTATTTTCACCTGTACATCCATGCGGCGACTCCCACCACTCTCGGCACTACGCGCGTTTGAAGCGGCGGCCCGCCATGGCAGCTTCAAGCGCGCCGCCAATGAACTTGCCGTCACGCCGACGGCGATCAGCCATCAGATTCGCTTTCTCGAGGAATACACCGGCCTGGCGCTGTTCGAGCGGCAGGTGCGCAAAGTGGTCTTGACCGACGCCGGGGTGGAGCTGTATCCGGTGCTGCGCGACGGTTTCAATGCTGTCGAGGCGGTCCTGCAGCGCCTGGGATCGGCGCAGCCGCGCCGCCGGGTCATCATCTCGGCTACCAACGCGTTTATGGCGCGCTGGTTGGCGCCACGGGTGGCGGACTTCCGAAAGTTGTATCCCGAAATCGACCTGGAGCTGAACGCGTCCGACCAGGCGGTCGATCTTGGGTCCGATGTCGCCGACGTGGCGATTCGCTACGGGCGAGGGCCGTATCCCGGCATGGTGGCGGAGCCGCTGTTCGCCGACCGCTTCGCGCCGGTGTCCAGCCCCCGGCTGGGAACATTGGGAACGGCGGATCTGGACCGGGTGCCGTTGATCGATTTCAAGTGGACCCAGGAGCATCCGCTCAACCCTACTTGGAAGAACTGGTTCGCGGCAGCGGGCTTACCTTGGCAGGCACGCCACGGTCGGCTGCTCTTTTCGGACGAGGGCCACGCCATCCAGGCGGCATTGGCCGGCCAGGGAATTGCACTGCTGAGCCTTGAGCTGGTGGCGGACGACATCGCGGCCGGGCGCCTGACGCAGCCGTTTGGCCCGAGCATACCCGGGCACACCTATCATCTGGTCCGAAGCGCGGGCCATATACACGGGCCGCATGTCGACGCGGCATTGGCCTGGTTGCGCGGCCAAACCCGCGGGCCGGCCAAGCCTTAGCACCGGCGCCGGCGCCTACAGCGCCAGGTCGGCGCTGGCCTGGCGCGCGCGTAGCGCCAGGGCGTTGCGGTGGCGCGCGCGCAGGCGCGGGTTGGTGATCAGCCGGCCCATGGTTTCGCCGACCACCATCACCACGCCCAGCAGCGGCAGCACCATCATCAGCCCGGCCACGCCGGCCACCGCGCCGCCGACGAAGATCATCAGCACGCTGATCAAAGGGTGGATGTGCAGGCTGCGTCCCAGCGTCATCGGCATGAAGATGAAGTCGTCGAGCAGGCGCACCAGCACGAACACGCCGATGGCGCTGTAGGCCACCAGCGGCGAGGCCGGCGCGTCGGTCGAGGCGACCATGACCACCATCACGCAGCCGACGATGGAGCCGACGAAGGGCACCCAGGCCAGCAGCGCCGAGATCAGCGCCAGCACCAGCGGCGACGACAGGCCGATGGCCCACAGGCCCAGCGCCAGCACGGCGGTGTCGATGACGGTGAGCTTGATCAAGCCCTGGAAGTAGTTGCGCGCGGTCTGGTCGACTTCGTGCAGCAGGTACAGGGCTTTTTCAAAGAAGGCGTTGGGCACCGCGCGCATCAGGAATTTCTTGAAGCGGCGGCCGTCGCGCAGGAAGAAAAAGCTCAGGAAGGGCGCCAGCAGCAGCGACGGCAGCGCCGCCGCGACCGACACCAGCACGCCGGTCAGGTGGCTCTGCACGAAGGTGTCGCTGTAGTTGGCGATGCGGCGGTTGAGGATGCGGCCCAGGTGGATCTGCCGCAGGATCGGGAATTTCTGTTCCAGCGACAGGATGGCGTCGCGCACGAAGGCGGTGCCGCCGGCCAGGTAGCGCGCCAGCAGTTCCTGCCAGGTGCCCGACGACGGCGAGACCCAGACCACGGCGGCCACCGCGGTCAGGCTGACGACGGCGAAGAACAGCAGCACGACGGTCAGCACGGCCAGGGTTTGGCCCATGCCGGCGCGCACCAGGCGCTGCGCCGGGCCGAGCAGGATGTAGTAGAGGATGATGCCGAACAGGAAGGGGATGGCCAGCCACAGCATCCGTTCGAGCAGGAACAGCAGCACGCAGGTGGCGCCGATGATGCCGCCCCAGACCACCGGGCCGGAGCGTTGCGTCAGCTGGTTCATAGCGCGTCGACTTGCGGATTGCCGCTCATGTAGTCGCGCAGGCGCTGGCCGATGTGGCGCGCCAGGGCCAGTGCGACCTTGTAGCCGATGACGGCGTCCGTTTCCATCAGCGCCAGGAAGTCGGCGCGGAAGAACACCGCCAGTTGGCAGTCGCCCTGGGCGCGCGCCTGGGCGCTGCGCGGCGAGTCGTCGAGCAGGGCCAGGTCGCCGAAGAAGGCGCCGGCCGACAGTTCGGCCACCACTTCGACGCCGCTTTCCTGGCGCCGGCTGATCAGCACGCGCCCGGCCATGACCAGGTACAAGGCCTGGCCGTCCTCGCCCTCGTCGAAGACGATTTCGTCGGCCAGGAAGCTGCGTTCGTGCAGCACGCTGTCGACGGTGCGCAGTTCAAGTGGCGTCAGCGCGGCGAACAGGGCCGACTCGCGCAGGCGGTGCAGGCGCGGCGTCAGCGCGGGCGATTTCAGGAAGGCAAACATCAAGGAAACTCCGGGCGGTGGATATGCCCGCTCATTGTCGTCTGTTTTTGGAGTTGCCGTGCGCACACACGAAAATCTTGCGTGGAAAAAACCACAGGGCCGTGCCAAGCCGACTTGCCGCGGCGCGTGGCGCGGGCGATCGCGGATCTGCGAGGGGAGCTGAAAAAGACGCTGAAAACGGAATAAGGGCCCGACGAATCGGGCCCTTATAAATTGGCGGAGTGGACGGGACTCGAACCCGCGACCCCCGACGTGACAGGCCGGTATTCTAACCAACTGAACTACCACTCCAAGCTTGTTTGATCTGTACTCCGATCCATAAAGCATGAATGATTTTCTGCGCTGGTGGGGGCTGAGAGGCTCGAACTCCCGACCTACGCCTTGTAAGGGCGCCGCTCTACCAACTGAGCTAAGCCCCCAGCTGCTTACCTTAGAAAACCATCCGACGTTTGTCACCACGTCTGAAGTGCCGCTATTATAGGGGGCGCCCGGCGTCGCCCGCAAGGGCTTTTTTCAAGAAAAACCTGAGACGGCCCCCTAGACCTATTCGGCGATGCCCCACTGCGACAGCATCCACGCCATCTGGAAGGCTTTCTCGCCGATGGCGTTGTAGCGCCCGGACGCGCCGCCGTGGCCGGCGCCCATATTGGTTTTGAGCAGCAGCGGCTGGGCGTCGGTCTTGAAGGCGCGTAACTTGGCGACGTACTTGGCCGGCTCCCAATACATCACCTGGCTGTCGTTCAGGCCGGTGGTCACCAGCATCGCCGGGTAGGCCTTGCGCTCGATGTTGTCGTACGGCGAGTAGCTCTTCATGTAGTCATAGGCGGCCTTCTGGTTCGGGTCGCCCCATTCCAGGTATTCGCCGGTGGTCAGGGGCAGGCTGGCGTCCATCATCGTGTTCATCACGTCGACGAAGGGCACGGCCGCGTGCACCGCGCGAAACAGCTCGGGGCGCATGTTGACCACCGCGCCCATCAGCAGGCCGCCGGCGCTGCCGCCCTCGATGATCAGGCGCTCCGGGCTGGTCCATTTTTCCCGCACCAGGTAGTCGGCGCTGTCGACGAAGTCGTTGAAGGTGTTTTTCTTCTTCATCAGCATGCCGTCGTCGTGCCAGGACTCGCCCAGCTCGGTGCCGCCGCGGATCTGCGCCTGCACGTAGACGACGCCGCGTTCGAGCAGGCTGATGCGGTTAAGCGAGAAGCCCGCCTCCATCGGGATGCCGTAGGAGCCGTACGAGTACAGCAGCAGCGGCGCCGAGCCGTCCAGCTTGACGCCCTTTTTGTAGACGGTCCACAGCGGCACCTTCACGCCGTCGCGCGCGGTGGCCCACAGGCGCCGGCTTTCGTAGCGGCCGGCGTCGTAGCCGCCGACCACTTCCTGTTGCTTGAGCACGCTGCGCGCGCCGCTGCCCATGTCGACGTCGAGCACCATCGGTGGCGTCACCGGCGACTGGTAGGACATGCGGTAGCGCGTCGCCGTGTATTCCGGCGTGCCGGCGCCCAGCGCCAGGTAGACCGGGTCGTCGAACTGCACGGTTTTCCACTGCTTGGCGGCGAAGTCGTAGATGCGCGCGCGGTTCAGCGCGCTGGCTTTTTCAAGCGCCACCAGGTAGTCGCGGAACACGTCGACATCGCTCAGCAGCACCTGCTTGTCGTGGGCGATCAGCTCGACCCAGTTCCGCGGCTGCGGCGCGTTCAGCGGCGCGCGCACCAGGCGGAAATTCTTGGCGTCCTTGTTGGTCTTGATGTAGAGCTGGCCGTCGCGGTGCTCGACGCTGTAGCGGTGGCCGGTTTCGCGCTTGAGCACGCTGCTAAAGGACGCCTGCGGCCGCTGCGCCGGCAGCAGGCGCACCTCGGTGGTGTCGGTGCTGACGATGTTGAGTTCAATGAATTTCTTGTCGCGGGTGGCGCCGACGTACATTCTGAACTGCTCCACCGGCTCGTAGTAGACCTCGACCGGCGCGCCGCCCAGGCGCAGGCGTAGCAAGCGGTCGGAACGCTTGGTGGTGGCGTCTTCCTGCACCAGGAACACGGTGCGGTTGTCGGTGGCCCAGGCCAGCGTGGTCACGCGCGGCGCGGTGTCGCTGAGTAGCTTGCCGGTCTGCAGGTCGAGGATGTGCAACTGGAATTGGCGGTAGCCGGTGGTGTCGGTGGTGTAGGCCAGGAAACGCTCGTTCGGGCTGACGGAAAAAGCGTCGACCGCGAAAAACTTGTGGCCCTGCGCCAGCTTGTTCTGGTCCAGCAGTACCTGCTCGGGCGCCTTGTCGTCGTAGCCCAGGTCGGCGCCGGCGCGGCGGCGGCAGTTGATCGGGTATTGCTGGCCCGCCTCGGTGCGGGTGTAGTAGTAGTAGGCGCCGCGCCGGGTCGGCACCGACAGGTCGACTTCCTGCATGCGCCCCTTGATCTCGCCGTACAGCTTGTCGGCCAGCGGCTGGATGGCGGCCGTCATCGCCTCGGTGTAGGCGTTTTCCGCGTTCAGGTAATCGATGACCTGCGTCGACTCCTTCTTGTGCAGCCAGCGGTAGTCGTCGGTGACGATTTCGCCGTGGCGGGTTTCCTGCAAGGCGCTCTTGGCCGCGACGGGCGGCGCCGCCGCCGTGCCCAGGCCGGCGGCCGACGCCGGGCCGGCGGCCGCCAGCGTCATGGCGAGGGTCGAGATAGTGCGGGCAGAAATTTTTAACGAAGACACGCGTACTCCTTAAATAATTTTGTGTCAATATTGTAGAGCCGCACTACGGAAAAACGAAGTTCTTTCGGACCCGCGCCATAAAACGACAACGACAATAAAGGACGGCAGATGAGCAGCAATGAAGATGCGGTATACGCGAAGGTCAGCTGGCGCCTGGTGCCATTCCTGTTCCTGTGTTACGTGGCGGCCTACCTGGACCGCGTCAACGTCGGCTTCGCCAAACTGCAAATGCAGGCCGACCTGCAATTTAGCGACACCGTGTACGGCATCGGCGCCGGCATTTTCTTCATCGGGTACTTCCTGTTCGAAGTGCCGTCCAATCTCTTGATGAGCAAGACCGGCGCGCGCATCTGGATCGCCCGCATCATGATCACCTGGGGTCTGATCTCATCGGCGCTGATGCTGGCCGACGACGCCACCACCTTCTACGCGTTGCGCTTCCTGCTCGGCGTGGCGGAGGCCGGCTTCTTCCCCGGCGTGATCCTGTACCTGACGTACTGGTATCCGGCGCGGCGGCGCGCCCGCATCATCGCCCTGTTCATGAGCGCGGTGGCGGTGGCCGGCATCGTCGGCGGGCCGCTGTCGGGCTGGATCATGAAGCGCTTCGCCGGCCAGTCCGGCCTGGCCGGCTGGCAATGGCTGTTCCTGCTCGAAGGCGTGCCGTCGGTGCTGATCGGCGTCTGGACGCTGTTCTACCTGGACGACGACATCCGCTCGGCGAAGTGGCTGGCCGAAGACGAGAAGCAAGTGCTCGAACGCGGCATCCGCGCCGAGGCGCAGGGCAAGGCCGCGATGAGCCTGCGCCAGGTGTTTGGCAGCGGCAAGGTGTGGCTGCTGGCGCTGGTCTACTTCTGCTTCGTCATGGGGCTGTACGGCGTCAGCTTCTGGCTGCCGCAATTGATCAAAAACACCGGCGTCAAGGACGTCTTCGACGTCGGCCTGCTGACGGCGATTCCGTACACCGTGGCGGCGCTGACGATGGTGCTGGTGGCGCGCCATTCCGACCGCAGCGGCGAGCGGCGCTGGCACGCGGCCTGGTCGGCGCTGGCCGGCTGCGCCGGACTGGTCGTCTCGACCATCTACGCCGACAACACCGTGGTGGCGATGGCGGCGCTCAGCGTCGGCACGGCCGGCATCCTGTCGACGCTGCCGCTGTTCTGGAGCCTGCCGACGGCGCTGCTGACGGGCACGGCGGCGGCCGCCGGTATCGCCATGATCAATTCGATCGGCAACCTGGCCGGCTTCGCCAGCCCCTACCTGGTCGGCGCCATCAAGGACGCCACCCACAGTACCGCCACCGGCATGTACATGCTGGCGGCCAGCCTGCTACTCGGCGGCCTGCTGGTGGTGTGCGGGGTCAAGCGCGGAGCAAGCTGACGCCCGGGCAATACGACAACCGCGGGGGCGGGTCTCGACATAAGGGTTTGCTTGCCGCCGGCTAGGCAAACTCCGTCGCCGGGCAATGGATCAAATGCAAGAACCTTCATGTCGAGCGCCGACCTCAACGTTTCTGAGGCTTGCGGCAATTTGTATTTCAGGTAATACTGTATGCATTTACAGTATATTGCCCCGCAGCCGGGGTAGTCACAGCCACGGCGAATTGCGATTGAATGCCCCCGACCGAAAAATCATCCATTGCGACTGCGACTGTTTCTACGCGGCGGTGGAGATGCGCGACAATCCCGCCTTGCTGGGCTTGCCTGTGGCGGTCGGCGGCCGCGCCGATCAGCGCGGCGTCGTCGCCACCTGCAACTACGAGGCGCGCCGCTTCGGCATCCATTCGGCGATGGCCACGGCGCAGGCCCTGCAGCGCTGTCCCGGTCTGATCGTGCTGCCGCCGGCGATGGAAAAATACCGGATCGCGTCGCGCCAGATCCTGGCGATCTACCGCGACTATACCGACCTGGTCGAGCCGCTCTCGCTCGACGAGGCTTACCTCGACGTCACCGACACGCCCCACTGCAAGGGCAGCGCCACCTTGATCGCCCAGGAAATCCGCGCGCGCATCAAGGCAACGGTCGGTATCACCGCCTCGGCGGGCGTCGCCAACAACAAATTCGTCGCCAAGATCGCCAGCGACTGGAACAAACCCGACGGCCTGTTCCTGGTACGCCCGGACGAGGTCGACGCCTTCGTCGCCGCGCTGCCGGTGAAAAAGCTGTTTGGCGTTGGCAAGGTCACCGCGGCCAAACTCAACGCGCTGGGCGCGCACACCTGCGGCGACCTGCGTGCGTGGAGCGAACACGACCTGGACCGCCATTTCGGCCGTTTCGGCCTGCGCCTGTTCCAGTTGTGCCGAGGCATCGACACGCGCGCCGTGTGCAACTCGCATGAGCGCAAGTCGGTGAGCGTCGAGGAAACGTACACGCCCGACGTGCCCGACCTGGCCGCGTGCCTGGGTCTGCTGCCGGACTTGTTCGAGAGCTTGCTGGAGCGTATCCAGCGCGCCGGCGCCGGGCAGCATGTGCAAAAGCTGTACGTGAAGGTGCGCTTCGCCGATTTCCACCAGACGACGGTGGAATGCGTGGGGACGGCGCCGCTGCTGGCGCAGTTCGAGAAATTGCTCGACACCGGTTACCAGCGCGGCCGCCAGCCGGTGCGGCTGCTCGGCTGCGGCGTGCGCCTGGGCGAGGCGGTCAACGTCGTGCAACTGTCGCTGTTCGACCATGAAGCGCAGGTCTGAGCGTCGCGCCAGCGTCGCCCGGACGGTTTTTTGATGGTGCCAATCAACTCCGTCGCGTCGCCGCGACCGTGTAAAATGGCATTCCCCTGGCACTACTGAAACAACGGAAGACAAAACTATGTGGTTCAAGAATCTCCAAATTTACCGTCTGCCCGCTCCTTGGGCCTATACCCCGGAACAACTGGAAGCGGCGCTCGCGTCGAACACCTTTACGCCGGCCACCAGCATGGATCTGATGCGCCAGGGTTGGGATTCGCCGCGTAACAACGGCACCTTGGTTCACGTGGTCAACAAACAAATGTTAATCCTGCTCGGCACCGAAAAGAAACTGCTGCCGGCCACCGTGATCAACCAGGTTGCCAAGGCGCGCGCCGCCGAGATGGAAGAAGCCCAGGGCTTCGCGCCGGGCAAGAAGGCGATGAAGGAACTCAAAGAGCGCGTCGCCGACGAGCTGCTGCCGCGTGCCTTCAGCATCCGCAGCAACGTCTGGACCTGGATCGACCCGGTCAACGGCTGGCTGGTGGTGGACGCCGCCAGTCCGGCGAAGGCCGACGAAGTGATCAAGTTACTGCTGAAAGCCGTCGATAAGCTGCCGTTGGAGAGCCTGCGCGTGCAGCGTTCGCCGGTTGCGGTGATGACCGAATGGCTGCAGGCCGACGACGCCCCGAGCGGCTTCACCGTCGACATGGATACCGAATTGCGCGCCACCGGCGAGAGCAAGGCGACCGTGCGCTACGTGCGCCACACGCTGGAGGCGGACGACGTGCGCCGCCACATCGCCGCCGGCAAGCAGTGCACCCGCCTGGCGATGACGTGGAACGACAAGATTTCCTTCGTGCTGACCGAGTCGCTGGCGATCAAGAGCATCAAGCCGCTCGACGTGATCAAGGAAACCGAGTCCAGCACCAAGAACGACGACGAGCGTTTCGACGGCGATGTGATGCTGATGACGGGTGAACTGAGCAAGTTGATGGCCGATGTCGTGGAAGCGCTGGGCGGCGAAGCGACCGCGTAAGCGCGCCGTTGCCGTCCCGCACATAAAAAAGCCCGCGCAAGCGGGCTTTTTTATGCCTCAGCGTCATACGGCGGGCTGTCGCGTCAATTACAAGGGCTGGAACACGCCGGCGGCGCGGTTCTTCTGCACGTTGTCCCAGGCGAAAATCTGCCCGTTCATCGCCACGTATACGCCGGCGGCGAGGATCTGCGCGGCGGCGCAGGCGAAGCCGAGGTTGAACAGCGCGTCCGAATTGTCTATTTCATACGGGATCATCGCGCCGGTCAGCACCACGGTGCGCTCCAACTTGGCCGCGCCCAGCACCGCCGCCGTCAGCGGCATGGTGTCGGTGCCGTGGACGATGACGATGGCCTTTTCCGGCGCGGCGGCGCACGACGCCAGGATGCGCGCGCGGTCGGCGTCGACCATGTCGAGCGAGTCCAGCAGCGTCAATTGCTCCAGCTCCACGGGCACCGTGATGCGCGCGCGCGCGATCGCGGCCGGCAACTGGCTGTCACGGAAGCCGAGCACGCCGTTGAGTTCGTTGTAGTGCTTGTCGAAAGTGCCGCCGGTGGCGAGGATGCGCAGTGTCATGATGAGGTCACGATGTCAGTGGAGAATGAGGCGAATCATAACGTGAAGCGAGGCCGCCGTGTAGCCTGCGCGGCGTCATACGGTTCGCCGCGCCGGTCTGGAAAATTCGCCGAACTGTGCGTACACTAGCTTCTTTGCCCGGTTCATACGTATGAAAGCGCTCGCCGCAGGTACCGTCATTTTCCACCGCCATCGCGGCTACGGCGTCATCACGTCGGTCAACTTGTTGACCGGCTGGATCGCCGCCCGTTTCGGCAGCGAGGCGCGCACCCTCGACCTGAACTTGTCGACCGACGCGGTGCAGTTCGCCGACGGCGAGGCGATCCTGTTCCGCCGCGCGCCGCCCGACCGCATGCCGCACGCGCGCCTGATGGCGATGGTGCGCGAGCTGCACCGGGCCGGCTACCAGCGCCTGTATTTGTACTCGTGGCCGAAGCCGTCCGGGCTGCACTGGCGCTGGCACCTGTTCACCGGCACGCGCGACTGGATGCAGCGGCCCTGGCGCGAGGGCTGGTACGGCTCCGGCGCCGACTACAACGTCAACCCGGTGATGGGCTGGGGCGACACGCCGGGCGCCTCGACCGAGGAGCTGATCCACGCGCTGGCCAAGTTCGATCCGCAGGGCCTGGCGCGCGCGCTCGGGCGCGACGAAGACCACAGCGTCTGGTTCGGCGGCGTCTGCGACGCCCTGTTGCCGGGATATATGTACAGCCTCGACATGCAGCGCCCCGCCGGCGCGCCGTTGCAGCAGATGCCGCCGGTGCCGGTGATCGCGGTGCGCGCCAGCCTGCCGGTGTACGCCGGCCCGGCGCTGGCGTGGCCGCCCGGCTGGGCCGGCCTGTGGTCCGGCGTGCATGTGATGCCGGCGCCGGCGCTTAACCTGACTGGTGTGCCGGTGTTGCGCTAGGGGCAGCTTGTTGGCTTGCCCTTAAACCACAGGCCCCGACCCCGGCTCTGTGCCGTTGGTGTAAAACGAGGCCGGCGGCGCGTCAGCCGCGCCGGTTCGCCTGGTATCCGGGGTTGAGTACGCGGCTGCACGCGCCGTTGGCGAAATCGGCGACGTTTTGCAACGCGTATTGAAAATACAACTCGTAGCTGTCCTTCTCGACATAGCCCAGATGCGGCGTGGCCAGCACGTTGGGCATGCGCAGCAGCGGCGAGTCGGCCGCCAGCGGTTCGGTGTTGAACACGTCCAGCGCGGCGCCGCCCGGCTTGCCCAGGCGCAGCGCCGCCTCCAACGCGCCGTCCGCCACCAGTTCGGCGCGGCTGGTGTTGACGAACAGCGCGCCCGGCTTCATCCGCGCCAGGTCGTCGGCCGTCACCAGCGCCCGGGTGGCGTCGTTCAGGCGCAGGTGCAGGCTGAGCACGTCGGCTTGCTCGAAGAACGCCTCGCGCGACGCGGCCGCCCGGTCGCCGGCCGCCACCGCCGCGTCGCGGCTGGCCTGGCTGCCCCATACCAAGACCGGCATGCCGAAGGCGCGGCCGTAGCCGGCGATCAGCTGGCCGATCTTGCCGTAGCCCCAGATCGCCAGCGTGCGCCCCTTCAGCACCGTGCCCAGCGTGTTGGCCGGCTGGTGGGTCGAGACCATCTGCCACAAGCCGTCCTTCAAATTGCTGGCGTAGGGCACGATCTTGCGCTGCGCCGCCATGATCAGCGCCCAGGTCAGTTCGGCCGGCGCGGTGGGCGAGCCGACGCCCTCGGCGATGGCGATGCCCAGCTCGGTCGCGGCGGCCACGTCGATGTGGCCGGCCACCTTGCCGGTCTGCGAAACGAGCCGCAGATTCGGCAACTTCGCCAGCAACGCGCGGTTCAGGCTGGTGCGCTCGCGGATCAGCACCAGCGCGTCGTACGGCGCCAGCCGGATCGCCAGCTGGCCCATGCCGCGGATCGAATTGGTGAACACTTTAACGTCGTGCCCGTCCAACAATTTGAAGCTGTCGAGATCGCGGATGCAATCCTGGTAATCATCGAGAATCGCGATTTTCATCGTAGTTGGCCGATCTTAAATAGAATTTGGTAGCGAAATAACGGTATTGGAAAAATTTTGAATAGCCTACTACATTAGTCAACCATTTCTACTACATTTTTGCTTTAAACGGGTATTGGCAGGTGTACAATCGCCGACAATTTTTAGAATTCGCAGTGTATGAGTTCACGCAATACGTTCCACCAGCCCGATCACATTATTGGGGTGTGCGTCCCGAGGACGCAATCGACATGACCGCCGTACCGCAACTCCCGTTCGATGTCGAACGGCCGCAGCGCAAGCCACAGGCTGACGACGATCCTGCCGTGCCGGAACACGACAAGTTTTCTTTATTGGCATTGGAGGTACTATGAATCAGCCCGTCATGGGTGGCGTTGCAGCACTCAACGTCCCAGCTTACATTAAACAACAACAACTGATCAATTGGGTTGCAGAAATTGCATCGCTGACCAAACCGGACCGTATCTACTGGTGCGATGGTTCGCAGGAGGAATACGACCGCCTGTGCGCCGAAATGGTTGCCAGCGGCACCATGACCCGGCTGAACGACGCGAAGCGCCCGAATTCCTACCTGGCCTGCTCCGACCCGAGCGACGTCGCCCGCGTCGAAGACCGCACCTACATCTGCTCGGCCACCAAGGAAGAGGCCGGCCCGACCAACAACTGGACCGAGCCGACCGAAATGCGCGGCACCCTCAACGGCCTGTTCGACGCTTGCATGGTCGGCCGCACGATGTATGTGGTGCCGTTCTCGATGGGTCCGCTGGGCTCGCCGATCGCCCACATCGGCGTCGAACTGTCCGATTCGCCTTACGTCGCCGTCAACATGAAAATCATGACGCGCATGGGCCGCGCGGTCTACGACGTGCTGGGTACCGACGGCGCCTTCGTGCCGTGCGTGCACAGCGTCGGCGCGCCGCTGGCGGCCGGCCAGAAGGACGTCAAATGGCCGTGCAACGCCACCAAGTACATCGTGCATTTCCCGGAAACCCGCGAAATCTGGTCCTACGGCTCCGGCTACGGCGGCAACGCGCTGCTGGGCAAGAAATGCTTCGCGCTGCGCATCGCCTCGAACATGGGGCACCAGGAAGCCCAGGCCGGCGGCACCGGCTGGCTGGCCGAACACATGTTGATCCTCGGCGTCGAATCGCCGGAAGGCAAGAAGCACTACGTCGCGGCGGCCTTCCCTTCGGCCTGCGGCAAGACCAACTTCGCCATGCTGATCCCGCCGGCCAGCTTCAACGGCTGGAAAGTGACGACCATCGGCGACGACATCGCCTGGATCAAGCCGGGCGCCGACGGCCGCCTGTACGCGATCAACCCGGAAGCGGGTTACTTCGGCGTGGCCCCGGGCACCAACACCAAGACCAACTCCAACTGCATGGCGTCGATGCATGAAAACACCATCTTCACCAACGTCGCGCTGACCGACGACGGCGACGTCTGGTGGGAAGGCCTGACCAAGGAAGCCCCGGCCCACCTGATCGACTGGCAGGGCAAGGACTGGACCCCGGCCGGCGGCACCAAGGCCTCGCATCCGAACGCCCGCTTCACCGTCGCCGCCACGCAAAACCCGGTGATCGACCCGGCCTGGGACGATCCGGCCGGCGTGCCGATCTCGGCCTTCATCTTCGGCGGCCGCCGCTCCACCACCGTGCCGCTGGTGACCGAGGCGCGCAACTGGGTCGAGGGCGTCTACATGGCCGCGACGATGGGTTCGGAAACCACCGCCGCCGCAGCCGGCCAGATGGGCGTCGTGCGCCGCGATCCGTTCGCCATGCTGCCGTTCATCGGTTACAACATGAGCGACTATTTCCAACACTGGCTCAACATGGGCGAGAAGATCGGCGCGATCAACCCGGCCGCGCTGCCAAAGATTTACTGCGTCAACTGGTTCCGCACCGACGAAGCCGGCAAGTTCGTCTGGCCCGGCTTCGGCGACAACATGCGCGTGCTGAAGTGGATGCTGGAGCGCATCGAAGGCAGCGCCGGCGGCGTCGAGAACGTCTTCGGCACCACGCCGCAGTTCGGCGACTTGAACTGGGACGGCCTGCCGTTCACGCAAGAGCAGTTCGACACCATCACCTCGATCGACAAGGCGGCGTGGCTGGACGAGCTGAAGTTGCACAGCGAATTGTTCGAGCGCCTGGAATACCACCTGCCGCAAGAGCTGGTGGCCACCAAGGCCGAACTGGAGAAACGCCTGGCTGAATAAGCCGGCTTGGAATAAAAAAACGGCGCGTTCGATACGCGCCGTTTTTTTGTGCGCCCAGCATGGGCGCACTCTTGTGGGTGAAAGTCCCGCCGTGAGCTGACCACAGCGAACGAAGTGAAGCGCAACTGCGGAAGGG
>NZ_JBJXIB010000127.1:0-17881 GCF_046115965.1 Janthinobacterium sp. CG_23.3
TGATGCTGATTGTAGGGCAGGTAGCTCGTCGTCATTCGACAAGTTTACCTCGTCCCCATTCCGATTGCATCAGTTTCTGCCGCGCAGACTCCTAGGGATACTCACCGACACCTGGCTCTACGTGCCGACGAATGCGCCGCTCAACGCCGGCAAGCCCGCCGGCAGGCGCGCGTTGATGCTGGCCCTGCCCGGCTGCGGCCAGAGCGCGTCGGGCCACGTGATCAACAAAGGATTCAACTGGGAGGCCACGGCCGAAAAATATGGCATGGTGGTGGTCGCGGCAACCAAGCCGAACACCCCGCGCAGCGGCAGCGGGAAGATCAGTGGAAGCGTCTGCTTCGACTGGTTCGACGAAGCGCCGCACAGCCGCGGCAACCGCGACGCCGGGCCGTTGCTGAACCTGGTCGACAAGCTGAAACAGATGCCGGAACTGGCGATCGATCCGCGCCAGGTGTATGTCAGCGGCCTGTCCGCCGGCGGCGGCGAGGCGCAATTGCTCGCCTGCCTGGCGCCGGACGTCTTCTCCGGCGTCGGTTTGGGGGAAGCGCCAACGCTGGGTTCGCCGGCAAGCCTGGCCGTGCGCACCCCGCGGCAAGTGCGCGAGCTGTGCGGTCGGCACGCGGCCTCGTTCGCCGGCGCCCTCGACAAACAGGTGGTGTCGCTGGCCTGCGGCGACAGCAGTATCCTCGTGCCCCACTGCGCCAGTACGCTGGAGGCCTACCAGCTGATGTGGAACGCCAACACGGCCGATCCAACGGTCGACGTAGCCGGCGGCAACGGCAGGTTCACCGCCTTCCGGGATGCGGCGCACAAGGTACGCATCGGCGACCTGCGGGTGCCGGGCATGAAGCACGCGTGGCCGGCCGGCCCGGGCGGTTCCAAGCATGGCGATGCAGGCACGTGGATCGATAACACCCGCGTCAACTTCCCCGAGCATCTGACCAAGTTCCTGTTCGACAACAACCAGTGGTATACAGATACAGGCGCCTCCGGCGCGCCCACGGTCGCCTGCGCCAAGCCGGTCGCCACCGCGCTCAGTTCGCCCGTCCGGGTGGAATGCACCGGCAGCGACAACGGCAGCGTGGTATCGCTGCGGCTTGTTATCGCGAACGCGGCGGGCGGCGAAGCGGTGAACCAGCGCGTCAACGGCGCCAGCGTCGGCGCCGACTACCCCTTGGCCGACGGCGCCTATACCATCCGCGTCGACGCGACCGACAACGAAGGGCTGACGTCGGCGCCATTCAGCAAAACCATCCAGGTCGGCGCGCTCGCCAGCGTGGAATGCAAGACCGACCGGAACAAGGACCACGTGCTCGCGGCGCGCGCCAACAACTACTTCGGCGCGGTGTTCGCGGCAGGCAGCGGCGGCTACCTGGGTTGGTACTTCAGCACCACGCCGGCGAGCTTGCAAAAAACCGCGTCCGGCGATTGGATCAAGGTGGCGACCTGTCCCGCGCCCTGACGCCGTTGCCGGGCGCCCGCCGCTCAGTTCGCACGCTTAGGCGGGACCTTCCACGCGAATGTCCCGGAAATCAACCAGAACTTCCTCGGCCCCGTTCATGTAAAGACGTTTTTTCTGGCGCGGATAGTCGCACACATCTTGCTCCAGATTGACGCGCGCGCACAGAAAAACCAAGGGATCGTCGCCATTGTTCAATATGGTGTGGGCCACGCCATTTTTCGGAAAGCCGAGAAAGTCCCCGGCGCCGAGGGCGTATGCTTTCTCATCGATTATCGCCTCGCCGCGACCGGACAGGATGTAAAAGCATTGCTCTTCGTAGAGGTGGCGATGGTATTCCGCGTATTCCCGGCCCGGCATCACGGTCATCATCTGGAAACCGAGATCGGTCAGGCCGGTGGCCCCGCCCAGTGACTTGGAAACACGCACGGCGTCGGGGTTGAGCAGATGCGCTTTGGATCTGCCTGGCATGCCGGCGATGTCCGCGGCTTTCAACAGTTCGATCGGATTGTTCATGGTTTCCTTGGCATTGCGTTAGCGGGTCGCAGGTCGCAGGTTCGATTAGCATAGCGTAATCCGACCATGTTGGCCGTAGCGCGACGCGCCGCCCCAAGCTCGCGGTCATTTTCCGTCGACGAATTCGCGGTACGCTTCTCTTTCCGACTCGCCGTCGATCCTGAGGCGCACGCGCTCGGCGACCTGCGACCTTACCATGTTTAGCAGGTCTTCTTTTTCTTGCTGCGACAATATATGGGAAGGTAATGACGAGTTTCGCTCCTTACCCAGGCTGATCCACATCCATGCGCGCTCGTAGTCGCGCAGCTTGTCCGGTCCGAACGTATAAATCCAGGCGAGATCAGCTTCGTGCCGCTCGCCTCTGCGGTATCCTTCGCCCCAGTCCCGGATCAACCGCGCGTAGTCGGCTTGCACGCCGGTCCCTCGGAAATGGCGCGTTGCATATTCCAGCTCGCAGGACTGTTTCCCTTCGGCCAGCCATGTGCTCGCGCACGCGCGCTGGTATGCCATTGGCTGGCGACTTCCCGCCCCCGCCGCGGCAACGCCTCAATCGTCGTCGTTCGGGTCCATCTCCGGGAACATCACCTCGGTGAAACCGAACTGGGTGAAGTCGACGATGCGCATCGGGTACAGGATGCCGTGCAGGTGGTCGACCTCGTGCTGCACCACGCGGGCGTGGAAGCCGTCGACGTCGCGGCTGATCGGGTTGCCGAACTGGTCGACGCCCTCGTAACGCAAATCGGCCCAGCGCGGCACGCTGCCGCGCAAGCCCGGCACCGACAGGCAGCCTTCGAAGCCGGCTTCCTTGCGGTCCGACAGCGGCGTCAGCAGCGGGTTGATCAGCACCGTTTCCGGCACCTGCGGCGCGTCCGGGTAGCGGGTGTTTTGTTTGAAGCCGTAGATCACCACTTGCAGGTTGACGCCGATCTGCGGCGCCGCCAGGCCGGCGCCGTTAGCAGCGTACATGGTGTCGAACAGGTCGACGATCAGCGCGTCCAGTTCGGCGGTGCCGAATTCGCTCACCGGCTCGGCCATCCGCAACAAGCGCGGATCGCCCATCTTCAAAATTTCACGTACCGTCATGCCGTCCCCAATTCAATGTGTACCTGGCGCAGGAATTCGCGATAGGCCGCGCCCGTCTCCGGGTGCTTCAAGCCGATTGCCGTCATGGTCTTCAAATAGCCCAGTTTCGAGCCGCAGTCGTAGCGCTGGCCGGCGTAGCGGTAGGCCAGCACGCGCTCGGCCTGCATCAGCGCGGCGATGCCGTCGGTCAACTGGATCTCGCCGCCGGCGCCGCTGCCGAGGTGCTCCAGGTAATTGAAGATGCGGTTCGACAGCACGTAGCGGCCGACCACGGCCAAGGTCGACGGCGCCAGCCCGGGGGCCGGCTTTTCAACGATGCCGGAGACCAGCTCCAGCCCCGGCTGGTAGGCGCTGGCGCTGACAATGCCGTATTGCCCGGTCTGCGCGCGCGGCACGTCCTGCACCGCCAGCACGCTGCACTGCTCGCGCAGATACACCTCGGTCATCTGCGCCAACACCGGCCGCACGCCATCGCCGGCGTCCATGAAGTCGTCGGCCAGCATGACGGCGAACGGTTCCTCGCCGACCACCGGCCGCGCGCACAGCACCGCGTGGCCCAGGCCCAGCGGGGCCGACTGGCGGATGTAGATGCAACTGATGTGTTTCGGGATGACGTTCTGTACGATTTCCAGCAACTGCTTCTTGCCGGCCGCCTCCAGCTCCGTTTCGAGCTCGTAGGCCTTGTCGAAATGGTCTTCGATGGCGCGCTTGTTGCGCCCGGTGATGAAGATCATTTCGGTGATGCCGGCGGCGACCGCCTCCTCGACGGCGTACTGGATCAGCGGCTTGTCGACGATGGGCAGCATTTCTTTCGGCTGCGCCTTGGTCGCCGGCAAAAACCGGCTGCCCAGGCCCGCGACGGGAAATACCGCTTTTTTAATTTTTACCATGTTCTATTCTTCTTGTGTTGGGATTGAAACGGCGACCAGCAGCTCCAGCAGCGCGACCTCGTCGAGTATCGTCACGCCCAGCTCCTGCGCCTTGAGCAGTTTGCTGCCGGCGTCGGCGCCGGCCACGACGTAGGCGGTTTTCTTCGACACCGAGCCGGACACCTTGCCGCCGGCCGCCTCGATCAGCGCGGCGGCCTGGTCGCGGCCCAGGGTCGGCAGCGTGCCGGTCAGCACGAAGGTCTTGCCGCTCAAGCCGCCTTCGACCTCGACCACTTCGGGCACCAGCGCCAGCAGCTCCTCGCGCAGCGCGTGCAGGCGCCGCAGCGAGGCGCGGTTGGCGGCGTCGCCCAGCCACGCGGCCAGCGCCTCGGCCACCGCCGCCGGCAGGCCGGCGTGGTAGGACGCGCCCTGCCCGGCCAGTTGCGCCAGCGTGACGCCGCGCTCGACCAGTTGCTTGCTGCGCGGTTCGGTCAGCTTGGGGATGCCGAGCGCGGCCAACAGCTTGACCTGCTCCAGTTGGCCGCGCAGTTTCGGGCTCGGCGCGTGCTCGTCGCGCGGCGCCACGCCGGCCGCCAACAAGGCGTCCAGCGCCTGCTGGTTCTTTTCTTCGGCGAAGAAGTCGGCGATCGAGTCGGCCACCGTGCCGCCAATGTCGGGCAGCACGCGCAGCAACGCCGCCGGCGCGCGCCGCACCCGGTCAAGCGTGCCGAGCCACTCGGCCAGGGTTTTCGCGGTGGACTCGCCGACGTGGCGGATGCCCAGCGCGAACAGCAGGCGTTCGAGCGGCGGCGCCTTGCTGGCGGCGATGCCGGCGAGCAAGTTTTCGGCCCACTTGGTCGGCACCTTGGCCGCCGCGGCGGCCGGCGCGGCGCTGTGCGGCGCCGCTTGCTCGGCGCAGGCGCCAAGCTCGTCGGCGTCGGCGCGCACCTTCATTTCCAGCAAATTGTCCAGGCTCAGCTTGTACAGGTCGGCGACGCCGTGCACGTAGCCCAGTTCCACCAGCGTGTCGCAGTAGCGCTCGCCCAGGCCCTCGATGTCCATGGTGCGGCGGCCGGCGAAGTGGCGGATCGCCTCCTTGCGCTGGGCCGAGCAGAACAGGCCGCCGGAGCAGCGCGCGATGACCTCGCCCTCCTCGCGCACCACGTGCGAGCCGCACACCGGGCAATGGCCCGGCATGGCGAACTGCGCCGGCTCCGGCGCCGGGCGCTTCTCCAGCACCACCGCCAGCACCTCGGGAATGACGTCGCCGGCGCGGCGCACGATGACGGTGTCGCCGACGCGCACGTCCTTGCGCCGCGCCTCCGACTCGTTGTGCAGGGTGGCGTTGGTGACGGTGACGCCGCCCACCGACACCGGCGCCAGCCGCGCCACCGGCGTCAGCGCGCCGGTGCGCCCGACCTGGATCTCGATGTCGAGCACCAGCGTCAGCGCCTCTTCGGCGGGGAATTTGTGCGCCAGCGCGAAGCGCGGCGCGCGCGACACGAAGCCCAGCTGCCGCTGGTCTTCCAGCAGGTTGACCTTGTAGACGACGCCGTCGATGTCATACGGCAGCGTCGGCCGGCTCAGGCCGATTTGCCTGAAATAGGCCAGCAGGCCGGCGGCGTCGGCCACCACCGCGCGCTCCGTCGACACCGGCACCCCCAGCTGCTGGTACCAGTCGAGCAAGGCCGAGTGCGAGCGCGGCATCGGCGCGCCTTCCAGCGCGCCGATGCCGTAGGCGTAAAAGCGCAGCGTGCGCTGCGCCGTGACGCGCGAATCGAGTTGGCGCAGGCTGCCGGCGGCGGCGTTGCGCGGGTTGGCGAATTCCTTCAGGCCGGCGTCGCGCTGGCGCGCGTTCAGGCGGGCGAAGTCGGCCTTGAACATCATCACCTCGCCGCGCACGTCGAGCAGCGTCGGCGCGTTGGCGCCGTGCAGGCGCAGCGGAATGCCGGCGATGGTGCGGATGTTGGCGGTGACGTCCTCGCCGGTGGCGCCGTCGCCGCGGGTGGCGGCCTGCACGAACAGGCCGTGCTCGTAGCGCAGGTTGATGGCCAGGCCGTCGAACTTGACCTCGGCGGCGTATTCGACGTGGACCGCGTCGAGGCCCTCGCGCACGCGGCGGTCGAAATTATCGACGTCCTCGTCGCAAAAGCCGTTGTTGAGCGAGAGCATCGGCAGCGTGTGCGTGACCTGGTCGAATTGCGGCAGCGGCGCCGCGCCGACGCGCAAGCTCGGCGAGTCGGGCGCCACCAGCGCCGGGTTGGCCGCCTCCAGCGCCTGCAGTTCGAGGAACAGCCGGTCGTACTCGGCGTCCGGGATGGTCGGCGCGTCCAGCACGTGGTAGGCGTGCAGGTGGCGGTTCAGTTCAACGGTCAGCTCGGCGATGCGCGCCGGCTCGGTGGTATCGGTCATCTGCTACGGAACTCAGCTAAATAAACGCAGTGCGCGGGTCGAACCGGCCGGAATGTCGGCCGCTTCCATCTCTTGGTAAAACTCCAGCACCTGGCCGGCAATTTCCGCCAGGGCCGCGTCCGACAGGGCCTGGTTGCTGTCATCGACGATGGTGGCGTCGAGCCGGCCCACCAGCGAGCGGGCGCAGGCGACCATCGCGCCGAAGCCGTCGCGCGCCGGCGCCACGCACGGCACGTCCAGCAGCAAGGTCAGGCGGGCCGTGGTTTCCTCGGCCAGCGTGACGTTGGTCGACAGCGAGAACAGGAAGGCGCCGTCGCCGTCGGGCATCACGTAGCGGCCGTCCGGGCGCAGGTCGAAGCCCTGCTTTTCCAGCGCGCCGATGAGCGTGCTGATGGCCCACGGCGCGCCGTTGGTGTGCAGGTTCACGCCCAGCTGGGCGTCGTGGCCGGCGACGAAACGGTGCAGCGTGCGCGCCTCGGCCATGACCTCGATCATGTCCGGGATCGCCGGCTCGGCGCCGATGTCGTCGGCCACGCCGCGCAGGCGCGTCACCAGTTCCGAATACTCCAGTTCGTTCAGCGCCGTGGTGCGGCTGGCCATCTGCACGCCGCCCTGCAACTGGGTATAGACACCGCCGTGGGTGATCGGTTCCCAGTCGCCGTTGACGTGCAGGCCGATGTAGTGCACCGGCTTGTTGCCGACCAGGCGCAGCGTTTGCAGCACCGGCAGGATCTTGTCGCCGCGCACAGGCGCCTCCAGCGCCAGCGGCAGCAGGCAGTCGATCAGCGGGTCGACCAGGCTGGTGGCCAGCTCGGCCGCCGGGCTGGCCATGTCGGCGCTGCGCGCCGGCGCGTCGAGCGGATCGGCGCACGGCTGCGCCGCCGCGCCGGCGCCGGCGCCGGCCGACGCGCCGTCGCCGGCCTCGAAGCTCGGCTCGTGCCGCGCCGCGGCCGGCGCCGCCGGCGCGCTGGCGCCGGCGCCGGAGCGCATCAGCACGTCGTCGTGGTCGTTGGAAAACGCCCGTTCGACGCTTTTCTTGGCCTTGTGCTCCTGCCATTTGTTGTAGGAGAAAACGCCGGCGATGAATACGCCGCCGGCCCCGAACAGTGTCATTTGTAAGTCTGTCATGCTGCTTGCGCCTCGGATGCGAAGTTTGCGGCGGATTCCATATCCACCGCCACGATGCGCGACACGCCTTGTTCCTGCATCGTCACACCGATCAATTGATGGGCCATTTCCATCGCAATTTTATTATGCGAGATGAAAAGGAATTGGGTCTGGTCGGACATCCGTTTGACCATTCTACAAAAACGTTCCGTGTTGGCGTCGTCCAGCGGCGCGTCGACCTCGTCGAGCAGGCAGAACGGCGCCGGGTTCAGGCGGAACATCGAAAACACCAGCGCCGTCGCCGTCAGCGCCTTTTCGCCGCCGGAAAGCAGGTGGATGGTGGCGTTCTTCTTGCCCGGCGGCTGGGCCATGACTTGCACGCCGGAATCGAGGATTTCGTCGCCGGTCATCGTCAGCCTGGCCTGGCCGCCACCGAACAGGATAGGGAACAGCTCGGAAAAGTGGAAATTGACCTTGTCGAAGGTGTCCTGCAACAACTCGCGGGTTTCCTTGTCGATGCGGGCGATCGCGTCCTCGAGCGTGTCGATGGCCTCGACCAGGTCGGCGTTCTGGGCGTCGAGGAAGTTCTTCCGCTCCGACGCCTGCGCCAGCTCGTCGAGCGCGGCCAGGTTGACCGCGCCCAGCAAGGCGATGGCGTTGCCCAGGCGCGTCACTTCGCCCTGTAGATAGGACGGGCGCATGTCCGGGTGCAGCTTGCCGCTCAAAGCCGCCTCGTCGGCGCCGCATTCCAGCAACTGCTGGGCGAACTGCTCCTGGTTCAGGCGCGCGGCCTGCTCCTTGAGCTGCATTTCCATGATCTTGTCGCGCTGCGGCTGCAGGCTGCGCTCGGACTGGGTGCGGGCGTCCTCGGACAGGCGCAGCTGCTGGGTGATCTGGTCGAGTTCGTGGCGGGCGTCGGCCAGCGCGCGCTCCTGCGTGGTGCGGCGCTCCAGCAAGTCCTGCAAGCCGTCGGCGGCGGCGCCGGACTCCAGGTTGGCCAGCTCGCGCTGGCCTGCCTGCAGGCTGACCGTCACCTGGGCCGCCTGGGTGGTGGCGGTGGCGATGCCGCGGCGCAGCTCCTCGATCTTGGCGCGCTGCGACTTCTCGGCGAACTCGGCCTCCTGCGCCGCCCTTTCCATTTCGCGCAAGCGCTCGCGCGCGTCCGTCAGGCGCTGCTCCTGGTTCAAAAAGTCGGTGTGGCCGTCCTCGTGCGCCTGCTGCAGGTCGCCGAGGTCGCAGTCGAGCTGCTCGAACTTTTCCTCCGACTCCATCTTCACCTGCATCTGCTCGGCCTCCTGCGCGCCGATCTCGGCCAGGTCGGCCTGGATCTGCCCGCTGCGCTGGTTGAAGCGCGCCTCGACCTCGGAGAGCTTGACGACGTCGAGCTGCAAGGTGTGCACCGACTGCGTCAGCGACTGCACCCGCTGGCGCAGCTCGGCCAGCTGGCGCGTCAGGTTGGCGACGCCGGCGTCGGCCCGCACCAAGCGGGCGCGCGCCTCGTCGGCCAGCAACTGCTGGGCGCGCAACTGCTTGTCGAGGTTGTCGATTTCCTGCTGGCGCCCGAGCATGCCCTCCTGCTCCGAATCGGCGGCGTAGAAGCGCACGCTCGACTGGCCGATCACATGGCCCTGGCGCGTGACGAAATAGCCGCCGGCCGGCAATGTGGCGCGCTCGCGCAGCGCCTCGGCGGCGTCGTCGCTGGCGAAGGCGTTGTGCAACCAGTCCTGCAGCAGGCCGCGCAGGCCGGGGTCGTTGAGCTTCAGCACATTCAGCAGCGGCTTCAGGCCGGCCAGCTCCGGCGCCGGCGCGGCCGGCGCCGGCGCGAACAACGCCAGCTTGGCCGGCGGCGCGTCGCCGAAGAAGGCCTTGGCCCAGTCGATGTTCGACACTTGCAGCGCGCCGGTGCGCTCGCGCAGCACCGACTCGATCGCGCTTTCCCAGCCCTGCTCGATCTGCAGCTTTTGCCACAGCCGCGGCAAGGCGTCGAGTTCGTGGCGCTTCAGCCAAGGCTGCACCTTGCCCTGGGTTTGCACCCGCTCCTGCAACTGGCGCAGCGCGTTCAGGCGCGCCTCCAGCTGGGCGTTGGCGGCCGTTTCGGCGTTGACCTGGGTTTGCGCCTGCTGGCGCTCGCGCTCCAGCTTCGGCTGCTGCTCGAGCGCCTCCTCCAGGTAAAAGCCCTGCTCCTCCAGCGCCTGCTGCTTTTCCTCCAGCTGCATCTTCATGTTCGCCAGATGGCTGCCGTCGGGCAGGTTCAAACCGTTCTTTTCCTGCTGCAGCCGCTCGCGCCGCGACAGCAGGCCGGCCAGGATGTTGGCGGCGTTGCGCTGGTGCGCCGACTCCAGCTCCAACTGCTGCTGCGCCTGCATGATCTTGGCGCGCGACTCGGTGCTTTTGCGCTGCGCCTCGCGCCAGGCCAGGTCGAGCGCCGGCAACTGCTCGTTCTTTTGCTCGGCCGCCATCTGCGACTGCTCGACGCGCGCGGCCAGCTCTTCGAGGCGGAAATCGGCTTCCTCGATCTGCTCCTGCTGCTCCTGGGCCTGGGCTTGCCATTGGTCGCGCTGCGCCGTCAAGGTCGCCAGCTGCGCCTGCAGGCGCGCGCGCGACTCGATGACGAACTTGATCTGCGCCTCCAGGCTGCCGATCTCGGCGTTGGTCTGGTACAGGTGGCCCTGGGCCGTGTGCAAGCGGTCGCCGATGGCGAAATGGGCCTGCCGCATCTGCTCCAGCGTCAGCTCGACGTGGCGCAGCTTGGCGGTCTGCTCCTCCAGGTCGGTCTGGGCCTGCTCGACCTCGCGGAAAAAACGCGTCTGCTCCTGTTGCGCCTCGTTCTTGCGCAGCAGCCAGAGCAGTTTTTGCTTCTCTTCCTGGTCGCCTTGCAGCATGTGGAATTTGTTAGCGACGACGGCCTGCGCCTCGAGCTTTTCCAGGTTGGCGTTGAGCTCGCGCAAGATATCGTCGACGCGCAGCAGGTTCTCGCGCGTGTCGTGCAAGCGGTTTTCGGTCTCGCGGCGGCGCTCCTTGTACTTCGAGACGCCGGCGGCCTCCTCGAGGAACACGCGCAACTCCTCCGGGCGCGACTCGATAATGCGCGAAATCATGCCCTGGCCGATGATGGCGTAGGCGCGCGGCCCGAGCCCGGTGCCCAGGAAGATGTCCTGGATGTCGCGCCGGCGCACCGGCTGGCCGTTGATGTAGTAGGTCGAGGTGCCGTCGCGCGTCAGCGTGCGCTTGACGGCGATTTCGGCGTACTGGCCCCACTGGCCGGAAGCCTTGCCGTCGTTGTTGTCGAATACCAGTTCGACCGAGGCGCGCCCGGCCGGCTTGCGGTGCGTCGAGCCGTTGAAGATAACGTCCTGCATCGACTCGCCGCGCAACTCCGACGCCTTCGATTCGCCCAGCACCCAGCGCACGGCGTCGATGATGTTCGACTTGCCGCAACCATTGGGACCGACGACGCCGACCAGTTGCCCGGGCACCTGGAAATTGGTGGGATCGACAAAGGACTTGAATCCCGACAATTTAATGGAAGATAGACGCACGTTGTTTCAGATTCCTCGCCTCGACTGGCATTGTTTTCTCACGGGGCAAGGCGGCGCAAGCGCGTCGAGCCCGGCGCGTCGCGGCGACGGCCGCCGATTTGCTCCTGTGAAAAGTAGATCATCATACCATTTTGCGGCGCAAAACTGGCCACAACCGCGCGTGCGGCGCGCCGCGCCGGTCAGCGCAGCAAGGGGTGGCGTTGCGCCAGTTTCCAGTGGCTGCGTTCGAAAGGCCGCTCGTGGCCGGACAAGTGCAGCGCCAACCTGGTCATCCACTGCTCGGTCGGCAGCGGTTCCACGTTCGGCGTCCACAACAGGGCGCACATGCTCAGCGCCACCAACAACCGGCTTACTACCGGCTCGCGCGTGGCGCCGGCTTGGCGGATGAACAGGGCCGCGACCAGCAAGCCGAGCACGGTGCCGGTGATCGACTCGGACGCCGAATGGGCGTGCACCTGCACACGCGAAATCGACACCAGCACGGCCAGCAGCACGCCGACGGCGGCGCCGGCGTAACGCGGCACGGGCGCGGCGCCGCTGAGAATGACGAACAGGGCCACCGGCAGCACCGCGCCGGCGCGCATCGCGTGGCCGCTGAAACCGGCGAACTCAATCGCGCTGATGCCGATGCCCCAGCCGATAAACGCCACCTTGCTGGCCACTACCAGCGCCATGCCGGCGCCGAACAACAGGCACCATTGCAGCGCCAGGCGCCAGGAATTTCCGCCCGCCAACCATACGGCAATGGCGATGCCGGCGGGCGCCATCACGGCCATGCTCCCTATTAGACTTAAACCATGCCACCAATTCATATTTCGATAACTTTTCGCTTATTGGAGGACTGCACTATGCCATGATACGACTGAGTGCGCTTGTACGAGGCGCGCGCCGTTCAAGCTGAGGCCCGGGCCAGCCCGCCGGCGCCAAGGCGGGAACGCGCGCCCCCAGGGTCGCTCCCCTTGTTTTTTTATCAAGCCAACGCGGTGACGCCGACGTCGTTGACGGCAACCCGCCCCAGCGCCTGCTGCAAGGCGCGCCCGACCATGCCGTCGACGCCGGCCAACTCCACCCGCCCCGCGCGGAACGCGCTGGCCAACGCCTCGCCCGACAGCGAGAACGCTTCGCGCCGGCTGTCGGCGGAAAAGATGTACAGCGTGCGCAGCGGGCTGATCCAGGCTAGTTTGACCTTGCGAGCGGCGCCGTCGGCCTGGGCGAACGTCATCCACATGCCGCGCTGGAGCGCCTCGACCGCCAGCACGGCGTCGTCCGCCGCCGGCACCTCCTCGGCGGCGCGCTCTTGCAACGCCAGGCGCCGCTGCGCATCCTGCTGCGCCACCTCCAGCGCGATTTCCACCTGGCGCTCGGGCGACAGCTCCAACGGCGCCCGCACGATCGAGGCGTGGCACTCGGCCAGCTCGGCGAAAAATTGCAGGCGCTCGGCATCCTGCCACTGAATGATGTCCAGCCACTTGTTGAGCGCCGACAACAACGCCGGCAGCTTGCCGATGAACTGGCGCCGCTCCTCCGTCAGTGGCTTCGGCTTGACGCTCCAGATCAGCTCGTCCATCGTGCGGGTGGCGTTGTTGACGGCGCCGGCGCGCTCCGCCTCGACGCTGTGGGCGATCGTCATGACCGCCACCCACTGGTTTTCCAGGAAGGCGACCACCACCGCCGCGACATCGCCGCCGCCCAGGCGCAGCGCCACCGCGCCCCTGGCCGCGGCGGCCGCCTGCGCCAGGCGTTCCCGCTTGAGCGCCGTGGCGATGGGCGCGGCGATGGCCGTCGCGGCGGCCTTCTCCTCGGCCTGGATCGACGCCTCCAGCTCCGTCACGGCCTGCGCGAACACCGAGACCTCGTGGTCGAATTCGCGCCCGACCCGGTCGACGCTGCGCTGCATGGCCTGGAACAGCGGATCGTCCGGCCCCTTGCGCTGCTCCCAGCCCATGCGTGAAAGCAAGTCGATCATGCGCCGCGCCGGATGGGCTTCCTGGAAAAAGAAATCCTTGTCGACCAGCGCCGCCTTGAGCACCGGAATTTGCAGGAAACGGATCAGGTCGCGGATTTCCTGCGAGATATTCTTGTCCTGGAACACGGTCTCGAAAATGGCCGACAGCAAATCGATGGTGCTTTCGTCGGCGCGGCTCAGGCTGCCCTGCGGGGCGCTTTCCTTGATCTTCGGCAGGTAGATGACGTTATGCGCACGCGCCGGCGCGGCGGCGCCGTCGGGCGCGGGCGCGCCCTGCAGCCGCGACAGGAAGGACAGCAAGGGCTGTTTCGCACCGATCTGGCTGAGCCGGTGCGCCAGTTGGTTGTCGACGGCGCCGTGGAAACCCTGCGCGGCGCCCTGCTGCCAGCCGACCGCCGGTGGACCGGCCGCGCCCGGAGGATTCGGCAAGTTCGGCAAGTGCGGCAGGGACAACTCGGGCGGCAGCGACAGGCCGACCGGCGTCGGCGCGCGGCCTGCGCCGGCCGGCGCGGCATTTTCCGTCTGGGCGAAGAACTGGCGCAACTGCTGCGCCAGCACGACCTGGCTGGGCGCCTTCGCTTGCTTCGGCGTGGCGTCGTGGCTGTCGGCGCGGCGCGGACGCAGCGCCGCGTCGGCGCCGGGCAGCACGCCCTTGCGCATCAACGCCAGGTTGAGCGCTTCGAACATCGGCCCCAAATCGAGAAACGGCCCCGGCTTGAGGAAGGGCAGCAACAGCTTGCTCGAGTCGGGTTCGGGTTCGAATTCGCACCAGGTTTCTTGCAGGGACATTAGAAAAACGCCGGGACGGAAGGGATTTTGACCGGGACGCAAAATCCCGCGATCGAGAAGGAAGGCCAAGCGCACGTTGAGCGTGGCTAGTTGCTCGGCGTACATCACGTCGAACGGCCGGCTCAACGCGGCAAACGCGACCTGCGTGTCCATCGCCTCGTACGGCACCAGCGTCATCGCCTGGGCGGGCCTGGTCGCGGCCTTCGGCGCCGGCGCCAGTTGCGCCAGTTCGCGCCGCAGCGCGCGCTCCAACCTGGTCGAGGCCAGGTGCAGGAAGCCATAGCTGTTGTTTTTGAGCAGCTTGCCGGCCTTGAAGCGCTGGTGCACCGACTTGGCGTCGCCGGCCTCGGCGCCGTCGAGCAAGGCGGCCGAGACGCGCCCCGCCAGCGCCAGCAACTGCGCATTGACATGTTGGCCGACGATGTCGATCAAGCTTTCCAACAACGCATGCCGCGGCGACACCACTTTCTTCGGCGCCGCGCCAGTTGTTGTCTGTGAAAGCATGATGTCCCGCTACGGAAAGGTGACGACGGGAACATTCCGCCGGTATACCACATTCTTGCATATTATTGCCATATGGCAATGGCCAAATGGAAACAAACAACTGTTCCGGCGCAAATTTTACACCGTAAAAACATTGCGCTTCGTCACGCGCGCACTTGGCGCTAGTCAACGATCGGCGGCGCCGCTTCGCTACCATGGCAATGCTGGCGCGAGCGCCCGACCGGCCCCGGCGGAAAAGTGTGAAAAAGCGCCTTGAATAATTCATTTAACACGATAAAGTGGTAGCCGCATCAGTGTTTGTCCTACATGCGGGCGGGAAGGTATCCGATACCGAACACATGATCAGGATCGCATCATTGCGTCACCGGAAACGCATGTGCCAGGGGAAGATTGTCTTTGCCTCCCTCCAGCGCTGATATCCGGAGAGTGACTTTTTCCATTACTTAAAGGAATCATGATGAACTCGAACCAAAAAGGTAGTCAGGGCAACAAACAATCCGGCTCGCAAGGTTCCGGCGGCAGCTCGTCCGGCTCGCGCTCGGGCAACCAGGGCGGCACCCACGAGCAGCATGTGGAGGCAGGTAAGCAAAGCCACAAAAACGATGCGAACAAACAGTCGGGGTCCGACACCGGCGGCAGCAAGCAGTCGGGCGGCGGCACGGGCGGCCAGCAGAACCAAACCAGCCGCTCAAGCAATAAAACCGGGCGTTAAGCCGGCGCCGACTCGCGCGGCGCGATTTCGCAAGACAAGGCAGGGCCTGCCAGCGCGACAACGCTGGCGGGCCCTTGTCGATTCATTCATCAAGAAAGCGGGAACGCCCGCCGCCGCGGGCTTCTTTCAGAAAATAGTAGGCGCGGCCGCCGCGGTTATATATTGGTCAGGCGCACGCCCTTGGGCGGCGAGAAGTTGGCCACGCCGTCGACCATGCCGACGGCCAGCGCCTCATGGGCCGTCAGGTGCAGGTCCGAATAAGCGTGCACCAGCCAGTGCTCCTGCGTCAGCGCGACGTGCTTTTTGAGGATTTGCTCGGTGCGCAGGTCGTCGGCGCGCAAGCCGTCGACAATGATTTTCAGCGCGTCCGGGCGCGCCCCCGGCGACGCCGTGGCGTGCGATTTGTGTACCATGAAGCGCGCCGTCTCGCTGGCGTAGCGGCGCCCGCCGGCCAGGAACAGCGTCACCGCGATCGAGGCGACCGCGCCGGCGTTGTAGGTGACGAAGGTGAGCGGCAACTGGCTCAGGAAGTTGTACAGGCAGATGCCGTCGCTGACATAGCCGCCGTTCGACTGGATCAGCACGTGGGCCGTGCTGATCTTGTCTTCGGTCATGTCGGCAACGGCGTCGAAGACGCGCCTGACCATGTCGCTGTTGACGTCCCCCGACAGCGTGAAATAGGCGTGTCCGTCCGTCTTTTCTTGTTCGTCGCTCATGGCATTCACTTTAAAAAGTGGGAATAATTGATTCTAGCAAAGAGGCGCGCGACTGGCCGAGGGCCGGCGTCAAGCGTGCGTGCCATCCAGCGGATTTTACCCGCCGCAAGCACGCCGTCAAGCAGCCACGACCGGCGCGGCGGGCCGCCGCCGGCGCGCCGAACAGATTGACAGAAAGGCCCCGCTGGCATATATTCTGCACTCTTGATCGGGAGAGGGCAACGCCGGTGTCGCAGACACCCGCGTTGCCGCCGAAGGGGCACTACCCAAAAACTCTCAGGCAAAAGGACCGATCAAGGGACCGTGGCGCGGCCATCCGCCGCGCCACGGCTCAACTCTGGAGAGCGGTCGCGGCGTCACGCCGGCGATCCACCGAAGGTGCGACGGGGCGACATTGCCCCGTAATCTCTCAGGTACCAAGGACAGAGGGGTCAGCGATCACATGCGGAAAATGGCTGCAAAGCGTTTCCTTGTCTGCTCCGTTAACCCCTTTACCAATGGCCCCGAGGATTTCATGACGCTACTTACGACCCCACTTAACAACGCCCACCGTATTGCCGGCGCCCGCATGGTCGATTTCGGCGGCTGGGACATGCCCGTCAACTACGGCTCGCAAATCGAAGAACACCACGCGGTGCGCAGCGACGTCGGCATGTTCGACGTCTCGCACATGTGCGTCGTCGACCTCGAGGGCGAGAACGTGCGCCCCTTCCTGCGCGGCCTGTTGGCCAACAACGTCGACAAGCTGCAGGTGGCCGGCAAGGCGCTGTACTCGTGCCTGCTGAACCCGCAGGGCTTCGTCATCGACGACCTGATCGTCTACTTCATGAACGAAGGCTGGTTCCGCCTGGTCGTCAACGCCGGCACCGCCACCAAGGACATCGCCTGGATCAAGGCGCAGAACGCGGCCAGCAACAGCGGCGTCAGCGTCACCGAGCGGCGCGACGGCGCCGAGCCGATGGCGCTGGTCGCGGTACAAGGTCCGAACGCCCGCGCCAAGGTCTGGCAGGTGCTGCCGGAAACCCTGGCCGCCTCGGAGGGCCTGAAGCCGTTCAACGCCGTCATCGTCAAGGGCAGCGCCTTCGGCGAGGTGATGGTGGCGCGCACCGGCTACACCGGCGAGGACGGCTTTGAAATCGGCGTGCCGGCCAGCCAGGTCGAGGCGCTGTGGAACGCCCTGGCGGCGGCCGGCGTGAAACCGGCCGGCCTGGGCGCGCGCGACACGCTGCGCCTGGAGGCGGGCATGAACCTGTACGGCCAGGACATGGACGAGACGGTCAACCCGCTCGACGCCGGCCTGGCCTGGACCATCGACCTGGTCAGCGAGCGCGACTTCATCGGCAAGGCGGCGCTGCTGGCGATGGGCCAGAACGCCCAGTTCGTCGGCCTGATCCTGCGCGAAAAAGGCGGCGTGCTGCGGGCCCACCAGAAAGTCATCGTCGGCGGCAGCGACAGCGTCGGCGAGATCACCAGCGGCACCTTCAGCCCGACCATGCAGCAGGCGATCGCGCTGGCGCGGGTGCCGAACGGCGTCGCGCTGGGCGACACCGTGCACGTCGAAATCCGCGACAAGAAGCTGGCCGCCACCGTGGTCAAGCTGCCGTTCGTGCGCAACGGTAAAATCCTGGTTGCCTGATCCATCGGCGCCACAGCAATCCATAAAACTATAAAATTTCACCGACACTTATTATCTGGAGCTATACATGAACATTCCCGCAGACCTGAAGTACACCGAATCCCACGAATGGGCGCGCCTGGAAGCTGACGGCACCGTCACCGTCGGCATCACCGAGTACGCCCAGGACGCGCTGGGCGACATCGTCTTCGTCGAACTGCCAACCGTGGGCAAAACCTACGGCGCCGGCGACGACGCCGCCGTGGTCGAATCGGTCAAGGCCGCCAGCGACATCTACGCCCCGCTGGCCGGCGAAGTGGTCGCCGTCAACGACGACGTCGCCAACGCGCCGGAATCGATCAACGCCGACGCCTTCTCGGCCTGGCTGTTCAAGATCAAGCCGGCCGACGCCTCGGCCCTCGACGGCCTGCTCGACGCCGCCGCCTACGGCAAAAACACCGCCGAATAATTCGCGCCGGGGGGGGGGGGGGGGGGGGGGGGGGGGGGGGGGGGGGGGGGGGGGGGGGGGGGGGGGGGGGAGGGGCGGGGGGCGCACTCGACACACGATCGTTTTAACATCTCACTCGCCCTCTA
>NZ_JBJXIB010000128.1:0-17853 GCF_046115965.1 Janthinobacterium sp. CG_23.3
AGAAACACCAACCCCGCCCCCCACACCGCCCACCCCCCCCCCCCCCCCCTTCCTTCCCCCCCCCCCCCCCCCCCCCCCCCCCCCCCCCCCCCGCGGCCGTTCGAGCCGGGCGTGACGGTGGTGCCGCCGGCCGGCAAGGTGGTCGGCGCGCCCGAGATGGCGCTGATGGTCGAGGCGTCGCTGGACGCCTGGCTCACCACCGGCCGCTTCAACGACCAATTCGAAGCCAGGCTGGCCGCCTTCATCGGCGTCAAGCACCTGATCACGGTGAACTCCGGCTCCTCGGCCAACCTGGTGGCGTTTTCCACCCTGACCTCGCCCAAGCTGGGCGCGCGCGCCATCAAGGCCGGCGACGAGGTGATCGGCGTGGCCGCCGGCTTCCCCACCACCGTCAACCCGATCCTGCAATTCGGCGCGGTGCCGGTGTTCGTCGACGTCGAACTGGGCACCTACAACATCGACGCGTCCCTGATCGAGGCGGCCATCGGCCCCAAGACCAAGGCCATCATGCTGGCCCACACGCTGGGCAACCCGTACAACCTCGACCTCGTCGTCGCGCTGTGCAAGAAGCACAATCTGTGGCTGGTCGAAGACTGCTGCGACGCCCTCGGCTCGACCTACAAGGGGCAGATGGTCGGCACCTTCGGCGACATCGGCACGATGAGCTTCTACCCGGCCCACCACATCACCATGGGCGAAGGCGGCGCCGTGTTCACCAACAACGCCGAGCTGAAGGCGATCGCCGAATCGTTCCGCGACTGGGGCCGCGACTGCTACTGCGCGCCGGGCAAGGACAACACCTGCGGCAAGCGCTTCTGCTGGAAGATGGGCACGCTGCCGCAGGGCTACGACCACAAGTACACCTACACCCACCTCGGCTACAACCTGAAGATCACCGACATGCAGGCCGCCTGCGGCGTGGCGCAGCTCGACCGCGCGGCCGGCTTCATCCAGGCGCGCAAGGACAACTTCGCCTACCTGAAGACGCGCCTGGCCAGTTGCGCCGAGTTCCTGATCCTGCCGGAGGCGACCGAGCACGCCGAGCCGTCCTGGTTCGGCTTCCCGATGACCCTGAAGCCGGAGGCCAACCTGAGCCGTGTCGACCTGCTGACCTACCTGGACCAGCACAAGATCGGCACCCGCCTGCTATTCGCCGGCAACCTGACGCGCCAACCCTACATGACCGGCCAGAACTACCGCGTCTCGGGCGAGCTGACCAACACCGACCGCGTCATGAACGACACCTTCTGGATCGGCGTCTACCCTGGCCTGAGCCGCGAGATGCTCGACTTCGCGGTCGAGAAACTGGAAGCGTTCTTTGGCGTCGGCTTCTGAGCCGGCGGCAAAGGGCCGGGGTCGGCCCTGCGGGGTCCGGCCCACATACCGCCAATGAGGGATGGCGTAGGTCGGCTTAGCCCGCGGGGCGTAAGCCGACTGGCGTCGGCAGCGGCCCGGCGTCGGATTGCGCTGCGCCAATCCGGCCTGCGCCAGCTTCAATGAGCGGCAACAAGGAACTAGCAATGACTGACACACACGGCAGCAACACCGCCAGCACCGGCTACCGCCCCGGCGTTTCCCCCGCCGACGTCGAGCTGGTGCTCGCGCACACCCCGGCCGCCGTCTGGGAGGCGCTGCGCGGCCAGCGCCTCTTCGTCAGCGGCGGCACCGGCTTCGTCGGCTGCTGGCTGCTCGAAGCGCTGCTGGCCGGGCACGAGCGTTTCGGCCTCGGCCTGGAACTGACGGTGCTGACGCGCGCCCCCGGGCGCTTCCGCGCCAAGGCGGCGCACCTGGCCGGCCACCCGGCCGTGCGCCTGCTGCAAGGCGACGTCACCGACCTGGCCGGCGTGGCCGGCCCCTTCGACACCATCCTGCACGTCGCCACCGACGTCGTGCGCCCCGACGCCGACCCGCTGCGGGTGTACCGCGACATCGTCGCCGGCACCGAGCAGACCCTGGCGCTGGCCGCGCGCGCCGGCGCCACGCGCTACCTGTTGACCAGTTCCGGCGCCGTCTACGGGCGCCAGCCGGCCGACTGCCCGCAGGTGCCAGAAAGCCACGCCGGCGCGCCCGCCACCGACGACCTGGGCAGCGCCTACGGCCAGGCCAAGCGCGCCGCCGAATTCCTGCTCGCCTGCCACGCCCGGCAGCACGGCACGGCGGCGCGCGTCGCCCGCTGCTTCGCCCTGGTCGGTCCCTACATGGCGCTGGACGCCCAGTTCGCCATCGGCAACTTCATCCGCGACAGCCTGGCCGGCGCGCCGGTGCGGGTCGGCGGCGACGGCACGCCGCTGCGCTCCTACCTGTACGCCGCCGACCTGGCCGTGTGGCTGCTGACGATCTTGGTCAACGGCGACGCCCAGCCCTATAATGTCGGTTCCTCGCGGGCCGTTTCGGTGGCCGAGCTGGCGCGCCGCGTCAGCCGCGCGCTGACCGGCGCCGAGCACGTCGTCGTGGCCCAGGCGGCGACGCCGGGCCGGGCGCCGGCGCAGTACGTGCCGGCGACGGCGCGCGCCGCCGCCCTCGGGCTGCGCGAGTACACCGACCTGGACGCGGCGATCCGCGCCACGGCCGCCTGGCAGCCGCGGCCGGCGGCGCCATGAACCCGCCCGCAGCGCATCCGGCGCAGCGCGCCCGACCCCACCTGGGACCATACCATGTCCGATTTTAACGCCCGCCACATCCGCCGCACGGTGCTGCAAATGGCCTACGCCGGCGCCACCGTGCACGTCGCCTGCGCCTTTTCGCTGGCCGACATCCTGGCCGTGCTGTACCGCCGGCACCTGCGCTATCCGGACAACGACCCGGACGGCCCGGGCCGCGACTACATGGTCCTCAGCAAGGGCCACGGCGTCATGGCGCAATACGCCTGCCTGCACGAAAAGGGCTGGCTGGCGCCGGACGCGCTGGCCAACTACTACGGCGACGGCACGCTGCTCAAGGGCCTGTCGGACGCCCACGTGCCCGGCTGCGAGGTGACCTCCGGTTCGCTCGGCCACGGCCTGTCGGTCGGCGTCGGCATGGCGCTGGCGGCGAAACTGGGCGACACCGGGCAGCGCTGCTACGTGCTGCTGGGCGACGGCGAGATGAACGAGGGGCCGATCTGGGAGGCCATGCTGTTCGCCGCCCACCGCAAGCTCGACAACCTGCTCGTCATCGTCGACGAGAACGGCCTGCAGGCGATGGGCAAGACCAGCGAGGTGATGGACCTGGGCTCGCTGCGCGCCAAGTTCGAATCCTTCAACTTCGAGGCCGTCGACGTCGACGGCCACGACGAGGCCGCGCTCGACGCCGCCTTCACGGCGCTGGAAAACAAGCGCGACGGCCGCCCCAAGGCGCTGGTGGCGCGCACCGTCAAGGGCAAGGGCGTCTCCTTCATGGAGCACCAGAACCTGTGGCACTACACGCGCCTGGACGCCGCCACCTTCGCCGCCGCCATGTCCGAACTGGAGCCAGTATGAGAAACGCCTTTTCCGACGCGCTGTCGGCGGCCGCCGTGGCCGACCCGAAAGTACTGCTGTTGACGGGCGACCACGGCTACAGCCTGTTCGACGACTTCCGCCGCCAGCGCCCCGAGCAATTCATCAACTGCGGCATCGCCGAGCAGAACATGGTCGGCGTCGCCGCCGGCCTGGCCAAGGCCGGCTTCAAGCCGGTGGTGTACGGCCTGAGCGCCTTCGTGCCGGTGCGCGTGCTCGAACAGATCAAACTCGACGTCTGCTATGAAAACCTGGGGGTGGTGCTGATCGGCGACGGCGCCGGCATCGTCTACAGCGCCCTTGGCAGCAGCCACCAGTCGACCGAGGACATCGCCGCCCTGCGCGCGCTGCCGAACCTGGCCATCCTGTCGCCGTGCGACCGCGCCGAGATGACGTACGCGATGGCGCAGGCGCTGCGCTTCGACGGCCCGACCTATCTGCGCATGGGCAAGTCGGACATCGGCGAAGTGCACGCCGGCGCGCTGGCCGCGCCCATCGGCGACCTGCTGCCGGTGGCCGACGGCGGCGGCAGCGCCGCCTTCCTGGCCACCGGCGCCATGGTCAAGACGGCGCTCGAACTGGCCGACGGCCGCGCGGTCTGGAGCGTTCCGTCGATCAAGCCGATCAACCGGGTCCAGGTGGCCGAGCTGGCGCGCCGCCACGCCCGGCTGATCGTGCTGGAAGAGCACAGCCGCATCGGCGGCCTGGGCGGCGCCATCGCCGAGATCGTCGGCGACATGGACGGCGCCCGCGCCCGCGTGGTCCGGCTCGGCATCGACGACCGCTTCTCGGAGCGCTGCGGCAGTTACGCCTACCTGCGCCGCGAGCACGGCATCGACGCCGCGTCGCTGCGCGCCCAACTGGCCGAGCTGGGCGACTAGCCGCCCGCCCCGTTTTTTTTGCATGCCGCACCGACCAGTCACAGGATATATGACCGTACCATCGACCGCCCCCGGGCTCCAGGAAGCCGAACAAGCCGCCTTCAACCAGGCCGGCCAGGGCTTGCTGACCGTCATCGAACTGTTTAGCGCCGCCCAGCGCCTGGGCGAAGCCGGCCAGGCCGCGCGCGCCGCGCAGTTGTACCGCGCCTGGCTGGCGCACACCCCCTCGCCGGTCGCCTACGCGGCCCAGTTCAACCTCGCCGTGCTGCTGATCGCCCTGGGCGACGACGCCGGCGCCGAGGCGGCCTACCGCGCCGCGCTGGCGCAGGCGCCGGCCTTCCTGGAAGGCCTGCTGAACCTGGGCACGCTGCTCGAACGCACCGGCCGCCCGCTCGAGGCGCTGGACTGCTGGCGCACGGCGCTGGCCGGCGCCGACCTCGCCGCGGCCGGCGACAAGGCGCTCTACATCCAGGCCCTGAACAACCTCGGGCGCCTGCTGGAACTGCGCAAGGAGCTGCCGGAGGCCGAGGAGATGCTGACCCGCAGCCTGCGCGAAGACCCGGCCCAGGCCAGCGTCATGACGCACTGGGTGCACCTGCGCCAGAAGCAGTGCAAATGGCCGGTCTACGACGGCAGCCTGGGTTTCGACGTCGCCAGCATGGTGACGGGCACCTCGGCGCTGGCCATGCTCAGCGCCTCCGGCGACCCCGAGCTGCAACTGCTGGCGGCGCGCCGCTTCGTCAAGGAAAAGGTGGTCGCCGGGGTGGCCGCGCTGGCCAGCCAGGACGGCTACCGCCACGCGCGCCTGCGCATCGGCTACCTGTCGTCGGACTTCTGCTCGCACGCGGTGTCGATCCTGACGGCCGAGCTGTACGAGCTGCACGACCGCGGCCAGGTGGAGGTCTACGGTTTCTGCTGGAGCAACGAGGACGGTTCGCCCATCCGCGCCCGCGTGGTCAAGGCGATGGACCACTACGTGCGCATCGCCGGCATCGGCGACGAGGCGGCGGCGCGGTGCATCCGCGACCACGAAATCGACATCCTGGTCGACCTGCACGGCCTGACCCTGGGGGCGCGCCCGAACATCCTGGCGTACCGCCCGGCGCCGGTGCAGATCACCTGGCTGGGCCTGCCCGGCCCGACCGCGCTGCCCGGCGTCGACTACGTGCTGGTCGACGAATTCCTCTTCCCGCCCGAGCTGGCGCCGTACTTCACCGAGCAGCCGCTGTACCTGCCGAACTGCTTCCAGATCAACGACCGCCAGCGCGCCATCGGCCCGCGCTCGACGCGCGCCGCCAACGGCCTGCCCGACGACGCCTTCGTCTTTTGCGCCTTCAACAACCACTTCAAGTTCACCCCCGAGGTGTTCGATTGCTGGATGCGGATACTCCTGCGCGCGCCGCACGGCGTGCTGTGGCTGGTGGTCGAGGGCGACGACGTGCGCGAGACGCTGTGCCGCCGCGCCGAGCAGCAGGGCGTGGCGCGCACCCGCCTGTACTTCGCCGCGCGCGTGGCGCCGGCCGACTACCTGGCGCGCTACCAGCTGGCCGACCTGTTCGTCGACACGCTGCCGTTCAACGGCGGCACCACCGCCAGCGACGCGCTGTGGGCCGGCCTGCCGGTGCTCACCTGCGCCGGCCGCACCTTCGCCTCGCGCATGGCCGGCAGCCTGCTGCTGGCGGTCGACCTGCCCGAGCTGATCACGCACTCGCTGAACGACTACGAAAACCTGGCGGTCAGCCTGGCGCACGCGCCCGAGCGCGTCGCCGCGATGAAGCGCCAGCTCGAACAGAACCGCCTGAGCTGCCGCCTGTTCGACAGCCCGCAACTGGTGCGCGACCTGGAAGCGCTGTTCCAGCGCATCGCGCGCCGGCCCGGCGGCGGCGCCCGGGAAAGCCGCGGCGCGCTGGTCGGCAAGGCCCGCCTGGGGCAGTTCGACGCCCTCGAAGCGGGCGTCATCTTCACCGCCTGGACCGGCGCCGGCGCGCTGCCGGCGCCGCAAGCCGAGGCGCTGCTGGCACTGCTGCGCCACAGCGGCCGGCCGGTGGTACTGGTCGACGCCGCCGGCGCCGCCGAATGGGAGGTGCCGCAGGCGCCGTTCCACCCGGCCTACGCGCTGCTCGACCAGGCGCACCAGGCCGACTACCTGCGCGCCTACCTGCTGCACCACTTCGGCGGCGGCTACAGCGCGCTGGCGCCGGCGCCGGCGGCCGTGTCCTGGACCGGCCACTTCGAGCGCTTCGGCGCCGGCGAGCCGCCGGCCGTGGTCGAGCCCGACGCCGGGCAAGACGGCCGGGAGCGGCTGATCGCGCGCCGCCACAGCCCGTTCACCGCGGCCTGGCTGGCCGGCGTCGAGGGCCGGCTCGACGAACAGCTCGAGGCGCTGCGCCGGCACGCCGCCGACCCGCTCCACGCGCCCTACCCGCTGGCGCCCAACAGCCTGGGCGGCGCGGCGTTCGCGGCGGCGCTGGCCTCCCTTGCACACCAACCAACCCGAGGCCTGCCATGCCAGTAAGCGCGACACCCCCCGGCGGCGACGCCGACATCGGCTCGATCAGCGTCATCATCCCGACCCACAACCGGCGCGACATGCTGGGGCGCTCGATCGGCAGCGTGCTGGCGCAAACCCGGCTGCCGCTGGAGATCATCGTCGTCAACGACAACGGCGTGGCGGTCGACGACATCATCGCCGCGCACAACGCCAGCGGCATCGTGCGCGGCGTAACGCACGCCACCAACCAGGGCGCCTCGGCGGCGCGCAACACCGGCCTGCGCATGGCCCGCGGCGCCTACATCGCCTACCTCGACGACGACGACGTGTACCTGCCGACCCACCTCGAGAGCACCGTCGGCGCGCTGCAGGCGAGCGACTGCCTGTTCGGCTATGCGCTGGCCGAATACGTCATCGACGACATGCGCAACGGCGAGCTGGTCAACGTCGGCCGGGTGCAGCCCTACTCGAACGTGGCGTACTCGCGCGAGCGCCTGATGATCAGCAATTTCATCCCCACCCCGACCTGGGTGTTCGCCCGCGCGCTGCTCGAGCAGGTCGGCTATTTCGACGAATACTTCGCCGCCTGCGAGGATTGGGAATGGCTGATCCGCGCCGCCGCCGCCACCGACTTCCTGGCCGTGCCGGCGCTGACGGTGGAGGTGCGCCAGCGCCTGCACGACGCCGGCCACCTGATCGTCCAGCACGGGCCGAAAATGAACATGTGGATCAGGGCCGTGTACGCCAAGCACCCGGTCGCCGCGCCGCAGCTGCAACTGGCGCGCCACGAGCACCTGGCCTGCGGCGCGGCGCGCCAGCTCAACGCCGAGCAGGAGGCGGGCATCGCCGCCGCCTTCGCCGCGGCCGCCGCCGGCACGCTGGAGCTGATCAACCTGATCAACATCGGCGAGCAGCTGGAGGGCGCCAACCTGCGCCACCGCAGCGTCGCGCTGTACCGCTGCTGGCTCGAACACAAGCCCGGCGCGGCGCTGCGCCACGCGGCCTGCTTCAACCTGGCCGTGACGCTGCACAACCTGCAGCAATACGCCGACGCCGAGGCGGCCTACCGCCTGGCGCTGCAGGCCTTCCCGCGCTTCCATCCGGCGCGCCTGCAACTGGCCGCGCTGCTGGAGCGCCGCGGCAGCGTCGACGAGGCGCTCGAACTGTGGCGCGCGGTCGTGCGCGAAGAAGCCGACCCGGCCGCGGCCGAACGGCAGCAGGCGGCGGCCCAGCTGGCGCGCTTCCTGACGCTGGCCTGACGCCGCCGCAGCGGCCGCGGCCCCCCACCCAACACTGGAACCACCCCCTATGATCATCGTCCACCTCTTCGGCAGCCTGACCCAGCAGTTCGGCCAGTATGCCTTCGGCGAAGCCTGCGCCGCGCGCCTGCGCACCACCCTCAAGCTCGACGGCGGCGACGCCGCCCAGCCGCTGCTGCTGCAACACTTCCGCCTGCCGGCCGAGCTGGCCGGCGACGCCGAGGTCGCCGCCGCCAAGGCCGCCGGCAGCCTGACCGAGGACACGCTGCTGTTCGACGAGTCGGTCTGGCAGCGCCTGCGCGACGGCCTCTACCTCGACGGCCTGTGGCACGACGGCGGCTACGGCGCCGCCGGCGTGCCCGGCCTGGTCGGCGGCATGGGCCTGCGCCAGCCGCCCGGCGAGGCCGTCCGCGCCCTGCTCGAACGCATCGCCGCCCACCCCGAGGCGGCCGCGCTCGACCTGCGCCGCGCCGCCCCGCCGCAGGGCCTGGCGGCGCTGCCGGCCAGCTACTACCGCGACGCGCTGGCGGCGCTGGCCTACCGCAAGCCGCAATCCCACGTCTTCGTCTTCTGCGACGACCCGGGCAGCGACGCCGCCGAACTGGGCCTGGGTCCGCAGCACACCCTGGTAGGCGCGGTCGACGAGGCCGCCGCGCTGCTGCTGATGGGCTCCTGCCGCCACCACATCGTCAGCTACCACGGCGCCTCCTGCTGGGCCGCGCGCCTGGCGCCGAAACCCGGCCAGGTGGTGATCGCGCCGCAGCAGGCCTTCGACCCGGCCGACCCGGCCCTGCTGGCGCGCTTCGGCGCCGTCATCCAGCCGCTGTGGCCGGCGCGCTGGCAGGTGCTGCCGATCCGCGCGGCGCAGCCGCCGCCGCATTACCTGCAGGCCGACGGCGGACGCAACCCGGGCCGGCCGATCCGCGTCGCGCTGTGGAACTACTACGAGGAGCTGACCACCGACGGCTTCATCTTCCGCAACGCCAACGCCGCCATCGGCGCCGACCTGCTCAAGCCCTGGGTCGAGCTGCACGCCTACGGCCGCGCCCACGGCATCGACTTCGTCACCTTTGACCAGGTCGCCGGCGTCGCCGACCTCGACGCGGTGCTGTTCATGGACCGGCCGCGCGCCGGCAACCCGGCGGTCGACGCGCTGCTGGCCTCGGGCATCGCCAAGTACCTGCTGCTGTACGAGTGCGAGGTGATCAAGCCGGACAACTGGGACCCCGCCTACCACCAGCAGTTCGACCGCATCTTCACCTGGAACGACACGCTGGTCGACGGCGAGCGCTACGTCAAGATCAACTTCGCCATCGACGCCGCGCCGCAATACCAGCTGGCGACCCAGCAGTCGGCCTTCGGGCAGCGCAAGCTGGCCACCATCATCGCCGGCGCCAAGCAGTCGGAGCACCCGTTCGAACTGTACTCGCACCGCGTGCGCGCCATCCGCTGGTTCGAGAGCGGCGCGCCGGCCGACTTCGACCTGTACGGCGGCGGCTGGGACGCGGCGCAGTTCCCCAGCTACCGCGGCAAGGTCGACGACAAGCTGGCGACGCTGGCCAACTACCGCTTCGCGATTTGCTACGAGAACGCGAAAAGCATCCCCGGCTACATCACCGAGAAAATCCTCGACTGCCTGCGCGCCGGCGCGGTGCCGGTGTACGGCGGCGCGCCCAACATCGCGCGCTGGATCCCGGCCGACTGCTTCATCGACATCGGCCTGTTCGGCACCTACGACGAGCTGTACGCCCACCTGAAGGGCATGGACGCGGCCACCCACGCCGGCTACCTGGCGCGCATGCAGGCCTTCCTGGCGTCGCCGGCGGCGTACCCGTTCTCGACCGAGTGCTTCATCGTCACGCTGAGCGGCTTCATCGCCTGGGACGTGCAGGGCCGCCGCGGCGAAACGCCGGAGCTGGCGCAGCGCGCCGGCGCGCCGGCCGGCGCGCGCCTGGTGCAGGACGGCGCCACGCTGGCGCTGCGCCTCGACAGCGCGCCCAGGGCCGCCGCCGCGCCGCGGCCCGACCTGGTGGTCTACATCGGCTACGGCGACGAGCTGCCGGTGTACTCGCGGGCGCGCTCGCTGTGGCAGTTCTACCGCTCCTTCTTCCCCGACATCGACATCATCTTCGTGCGCGAGACCGAGGACGTGGCGCGCGGCCAGGTGGTCACCGAGGGCGACGACCTGCTGGTCGGCCTGGGCGGCGAGCGCTACACCGGCGCCGCCTCGTACGCCGCCACCGGCACCTGGTCGGCCACGGAAAACTCCAAGGTGATCTTCCGCCAGATGGTGGTGTACGACCACCTGCTGCGCACCCGCGACAAGCCCTTCTTCCTGTACCACACCACCGTCACCTCGGTGGTCGACCTGCGCGCGCTGCAGGCGCTGCTGGCGGACCTGCCGGCCAGCGGCTGCTTCGCCGGCCCGCTGTCGCGCCTGACGGCGCCGGAACCGCTGAACGGCTGGACCTTCGTCAGCGGCGCCAGCACCCTGCTGTCGAGCGACGTGGTGGCGCTGCTGCGCAACCGCTACGACCCGGCCGCCCCGAACGCCAGCCTGCCCAACGACGTGTGGCAGGCGCTGACCCTGCACGACGTCGAGCGCACCGCGCTGCCGACGTTCAACTTCATCCGCCCGCGCGCGCCCGGCGCGCAGATCGACGGCGTCGCCGCCACCGCCCGCGCGATGCTGGCCAGCGGCCAGTTCCACTTCCGCATCAAGACCACCGGCGCCGAGGAGGGCCTGGCCAAGCGCGAGGACGTCGACCCGTGGATCATGTTGAAGATCATGCAGGAGATTATCGGGCACGAGGCGCAACCGGCGCTGACGCGCGAACTGTGCGGCAAGTACGCGCGCTTCGTCGACGGCGGCGCCGGCCGGCCGATGCCGCCCTACACCCGCGGCGACTTCTTCAGCGGCCCGCGCGACTTCCCGGTCAACGACCAGGAAGTCGGCTAGGCGCCGGACGGCATACGGTATGGGATGGCCGCCCCCCCGGGCGCGGCGCATGGCGGGCGGCCGGCCGGGCGGGGCCGGGTTGCCGCGGGCGGCGCAAGGGCCGCCCTACTCCGTCAGCAAGGCCGTCGTTGCCTGGCGCACCACCGCGTGGATCTTCTCCAGCGCGCAGGCGCCGGCCTTGACCTGCTGGTGCATCGACGCCAGGTAGACCAGGCGCGACGACAGCTTCATGGCCAGCTGCTCGTGGCTGGCGGCGCGCTCGCGCAGGAAGGCGCCGCCCTGGCGCGCGTCGCAAAACAGCTGCAACCATTCGACGCCGGCCTCGCCCCCGGCCGGCGCGCAGCGGCTGCTCAGCGCCTCCGGCAAATACACGCAATCCTTGTGCGACAGCACCGACAAGCACGCCGCCACGGCCGGCAAGGCGGCGTATTCGCGCTTCATGAAGACGCCGTAGGCGGGGCCGGCGTCGGCCTTGCGGAACAGCGCGGCGCCGAGCACGTCCTGCTCCTTGTTGAGCATGAACTCGCCCAGCGAGGCGCCGCCGACCGCCGCCTCGGTCTCGAGCCGGCGGGCGGCGCCGGCGGCCAGCGGCGCGCCGGCGCCGTCGAGGTTCCGGCGGAGCTGCACAGCACCACGCGCACCTCGCGGTAGTGCGCCAGGTTGGCGCGGATGGAGGCGACCAAGGCCGCCGTCAGCGCCCGACCCGGTGCATGGTCAGGCTGTTCCGGTAATAGTTGACGTTCTCGATCGCCAAATTGGCGAAATTGAAGTTCGCGTGGCTGTCGCCGAAGACATAGATCATAGTCGCTTCCGGGCGGGTGCGGGCTTTAGTGCTCGTACAGGTGCGTGAGCGCCTGGAACTCGTTGATGGCGCGCAGCTCGCGGTTGTATTCGCTGTCGAGGTCGCCGTCGTGGCGCGCGTGCACGAACGTCAGCTGGTCGTCGTCGCGCAGCGCCGCCGCCGAGAACGAGAACTGGCTGTTGGCGCACACCAGGATGTCGCTCAGGCGCATGATGCCGTGCGACAGGTAGGCCGGGCCGCCGTGCACGGTCTTGACGTTCAGGCCGGACTGCTGCAGCAGTCCCATCAGCTCGCCGGAAATCGGCGTGTCGCTGCACACCAGGATGTTCGGCACCAGCCGCGAGACGCGCTTGATGATGCGGAAGAAGGCCTCGTCGCGGATCATGTAGCTGGCCACGTTGATGTAGTCGCCGCGGCGGATGTGCACGCAGGCGTAGCGCTCGCCGTGGAACATGTCCTGCACGAACTGGCGGCTGTCGGCGTCGATCGGGAAGCGCGCGCGGATCGCCGCCACGCTCAGGCCGCGCTTCGCGTACAGGCCCTTTTCGGCGCCGTCCGGGATCACCCGCACCGCCCGGCCGCCGGCCGCGGCGAAGCTGTCGCGCCCGAGGCCGTAGACGTCGAGGTCCCAGCCCCAGTGCGTGACCTGGCCGATCTGGCCCGGCTCGGCGATGCGCTGGGCGGCGTCGAAGTAGTCGGTGATGCCGACCACTTCCTGGCCGACGTGCTGGTGGTAGAAGTAGCCGGCGGCGCTGAGGATCTGCGCTCCCAGGCCGCCCGTGAATGTCAGGCCGTTGATCATAAAAACCCCGTCGCTAAAAGTTGAAAATACCGTCCGCCGGCGTCACGGCTCGCGGATCGATTCGTCCGCGGCCTTGGTAAGCGGCCACAGCAGATAAGACATCACCGAACGCTTGCCGACCACGATTTCCGCCGTCAGCGTCATCCCCGGCAGCAGGCGCGATTGCCCGCTCATCTTCTTCAGGCGCGCCGTGCCGAAGGCCACCCGGCTCATGTAGTAGGCGTCCAGGCCCTGGCCCGGGTTGGCGGCGTCGCGCCGGAAGGCGTCCTCGCTGATGGTGCGCACCTTGGCGTCGAGCGCGCCGTGCTTCTGGAACGGGAAGGCGTCCAGCTTCAGGTGCACCGGGTCGCCCGGCTTGATGTAGCCGATGTCGAGCGAGTCGATCTGCACCTCGGCCTCGAGGTCGGCGCCCAGCGGCACCAGCGTGAACATCTGCTCGGCCGCCTTGACCACCGAGCCCTGCGAGAGCTTGGCCATTTCCAGCACGACGCCGTCGACCGGCGCCGTCAGTTGCACCAGCTGGTGCAGCTTGCCGGCCTTCTGCAACTGCTCGTTGACGCCGGCGCGCTCGCGCGTGGCCGCCAGCAGGTCTTCCATGGCCTTCTGCCGCCAGCCCTTGTTGAAGGCGGCGCGCTCGGCCCGCAGCGAGGCCATCTCGCGCTGCAGCTCGCGTTCCTTGTTGCCGGCCATTTGCATCTCGCGCTCGACCTCGAGGCGGCGGTCGCGCGCCTCCAGCAGGTGCAGCTTGGCGCCGTACTGCTGGGCGATCAGGGTTTCCTGCATCGCCTCCATCTCGCCCAGCGACTTGACGCGCAGGCCCAGCACGCGCTGGTCGTTGCGGTTGGTGTCGATGCTGGCCGACAGGCGCGCCAGGTTCTGGTCCATCTTGGCCAGCTGGGCCTGGAAATTGGCCTGGCGCTCGCCGGCGATCTGCGACTGCAGCAGGGCGTCGGCGTCGCCGCCGGCCGCGCCGGCCTTGGGCGCGCCGCCGGCCAGCTCGGCGCGCAGGCTCTCGGCCTGGACGTCCAGGCTGCCCAGGCGGGTGCGCAACTGCGCCTCGTCGGCCTGGGTGAAGGTCGGGTCCAGCGTGGCCAGCAACTGGCCCTTGCGCACCAGCTGGCCGACCCGCACCTCGATTTTCTGGATGATCGCCGTCTCCAGCGGCTGCACCACGATGTTGGGCAGCGGGTTGACCAGGCGGCCGTGCGCCAGCACCACCTTCTCCACCTCGGAGAAGCTGGCCCACAGCACAAAGCTCAGCAGCGCGCCGGCCAGCACGTGCAGCGTGATGCGGGCGTACGGCGGCAGCGGGCTGCGCTCGATGGCGTCGGCGTCGGGCAGGAAGTCGATCTCGGTGGCGTCCCTGCGCTTGGCCGTCACAGGTGGCTTGTTTGTTGGTTCCATAGGTGCTGGTAGGTTTCACTGCGGGTGAGCAATTCGGCGTGGCGGCCGCTGTCCATCAGGCGGCCCTGCTGCATGACCAGGATGGTGTTGGCGTTGACCAGCGTCGAGAGGCGGTGCGAGATCATCACGACGGTGCGCCCGACGGCGATGCGCGAGAGGTTGCGGATGAAGATGGCCTCGCTCTCCGGGTCCAGCGCGCTGGCGGCCTCGTCGAGGATCAGCACGCGCGGCTTGGCCAGCAGCGAGCGGGCGATCGACAGGCGCTGCTTCTGGCCGCCGGACAGGTTGGCGGCGTTTTCCTCGAGCAGCGTGTCGTAGCCGTGCGGCAGGCGCTCGATGAACTCGTCGGCGCCGGCGGCGGCGGCGGCCTCGACGATCTCCTCGAAGGAGGCGTCGGGCTTGGTCACGGTGAGGTTCTCGCGCACGGTGCCGCGGAACAGGAAGTTCTCCTGCAACACCACGCCGATTTGCCGGCGCAGGTGCGACAGTTCGATTTCGCGGGCGTCGACGCCGTCGAAGCGGACGATGCCCTCCTGCACCCCGTACAGGCCCTGGATCAGCTTTGTCAGCGTGGTCTTGCCGGAGCCGCTGCGCCCGACGATGCCGACCACGGTGCCGGCGCGGATGGTGAAGCTGGCCTTGTCGAGCGCCAGCGCGCTGGCGCCCGGATAGCGGAAGCTGACGTCGTCGAAGCGGATCTCGCCGTCGAGCACCGGGCGCAGGCCGCCGGCGCCGGCGCGGCCCTCGGGCGCGCGGTTCATCACCTCGCCCAGCATGCGCACCGACAGCGCCGTTTCCTGGTATTCGTTGACCAGGCCGACGATGGCGATGAGCGGCTGCACCACCCGGCCGGAGATCATCTGGAAGGCGATCAGCGCGCCCACCGTCATGGTCTGGTCGAACACGCCCTGGGCGCCGATGACGATCACCGCCACCGGCAGCAGCTTGCCGAGGAAGTCGGTGATGGCGTTGCCTGTGATGGAGATCTGGCCGACCCGGAAATGCATGGTGATGGCCTCGGCCGAGCGCTGGTCCCAGATGCGCCGCTGCGACGGCTCGATCGCCAGCGCCTTGACGGTGCGCATGCCGTGGATGGTCTCCACCAGCATCGCCTGGCGCTGGCCCTCGGCCGCGTAGAGAGCGTTCAGGCGGCGCTGGAAGGTCGGCACCATGGCCATCACGACGCCGGCGATGAGCGCGGTAAACAGCAGCACGATCATGGTCAGCTTGAAGGAGTAGGCGAACAGCACCGGCAGGAACACCACCAACGCGATCATGTCGAGCGCGGTGAAGAACATGCGCCCGGTCAGGAAGCCGCGGATTTTTTCCAGCTGCTGCATGTGGCGCGTGATGACGCCGGCGGTGCTGGTCTCGAAGTAGTCGATCGGCAGCGACAGCAGGTGGCCGAAGGTGCGCCGGGTCAGGCGCATGTCGATCTTGTTGGTCGCCGCCAGCGTGAGGATCTGCCGCAGGTAGCCGAAGGCGGCGTCGAACACCAGCGCGATGACGATGCCCACCGCCAGCACCCACAGCGTGGTCACGCTCTGGTGCGTGAGCACCTTGTCGATGACCAGCTGGAAGAACACCGGCGAGGCCAGCGCCAGCAAGTGCATCGCCAGCGCGGCGATGAAGATGTCGCGGAAGGCCGCCTTCTGCTTGAGGATCTCGGGGATGAACCAGCGCAGCCCGAACGGCTGGTTGGGGTCGGTCAGCTTGTGCTGGCGTTTGGCGAACACCACGTCGCCGTCCCAGCGCCGCTCGAAGCTGGCGCGCTGCTCCAGCGTCACGGCGGCCTGTTCGGCGATCGGGTTGAGCAGCGCCACCTGGCCGTCGCCGTCGGCGCGCACGCCGACGATGATCACCATGTTGCCGTCGCGCAGGCGCGCCATCAGCGGGAACACCCCGCCCTGGGCCTGCAGGCCGGCCCACGACAGCTTGTCGACCTTGGCCTTCAAGCCGATGTCGGCGGCGATGCGCAGCAGCGCGCCGTCGCCCGGTTCCTCGGCGCCCAGCGCGTAGTCGTCGATCAGGCGTTCCGGGTTGATCTGCAAGCCGTGGTGCTGCGCGATGGCCGTCAGGCACTGGATCGCGGTATGGGGAAATTTATCGTGCATTGGCAGGGGCGGCGATCGAATGCGGTCGCGCAAACGTTGGGCAGGACAACATCGTGTTCACCTTTTTTGTTGGCGAAAAAATAATCGGGCGATCACACCGGCCAGGCTGGCGTCGTGCCAGTGGATTCTACCGCAGGCGCAGCCATCCGGGCGCGTTTTATGCTGCCGGAATGCACATAAAAAAAGCGGCGGAACCGTCAGGTTCCGCCGCTCTTGCGCACCGCGCGCGCACCGGCCTTGGCCGGTGCGCCGGGCGCTGGCTTACTTGGCGGCCAGGATGCCGTGGCTGGCCGCGTTTTGCAGCGCGTTCAGACGCAAGGTCTGCTCGCCCGAGGCCAGGCCGTCGGAACCGCCGAGCGCCTTGCCGAAGGCGTCGAACTGCTTGAGCGCGTCGGCCATCGCCCCGACGCTGGCCGCGACGGCGCCAGTGTGCGCGGCGCCATCGAGTTTCAGCGCGCCGGCGCCGGCCGGCTGGGCGCTGGCAGCGCCTTCGCCGAACGAAGCCATCGCCTGCACCAGGTCGGTGACCCGGCCGCGCATGTTGGCCGCCGGTGCGGCGGCCGGGGCCACCGCGCTGGTTTGGAACCAGACGTCACCGACCGCGTGGCTGGCGCCATCGGTGGTGTTGTAGGTCGATTGCAAGCCAACGATGTTGCCGTTGTCGAGCACGCCGGCCTTGGCCACGTCCAGGTTCAGCTGGGCGATGTTCAAGGAGGCCAGCGATTTCAGCTCGGCGGCCTGGCTGACGCCGTCGGCGTTGCCGTCGATCCAGATGCGCAGATCGGCGAAGCCCTGGTCGGCGGCGCTGATGGTGCCGTCCTTGTTGACGTCCAGCTCGGCCATCGCCGCGTAGCCGGTGGCCGCTTTCTGGCCGTTCGCCAACACCGTCGAGGAACCGAACAATTCGCGGCCGTCATTGATCACGCCGTCGCCGTTGCGGTCCAGTACCAGCAAGCCGTCGCCCTGGCCAACCCAGCCAGTGTTGAGCTTGCTGCCATTCGCCTTCAGGTCGAACTGGACGCCGGCCGACATGCTCAGGGTGCTCACGCCGTTGCCGTCCAGGTCGATCACGATAGGCGTGATGAACTGCAGCGCCTGGATCTGGTCGGTCGAGAACGCCGCCACCTGGGTCGAGGACAGCGCGTGGATTTGCAGCGAAGTCAGCGCGCTCACCTGGTCGGTCGTCAAGGCCTGGATCTGCGCGGTGCGCAGGCTGGCGATGGCCGACGTTTTCAGGGCGGCGATATCGCGTGTTTCAATCGCCGCGGTGGTGCTGGTCGACATCGCCGCCACCTGCGCGCTGTTCAAGGCGCCGATCTGGCTCGAGCTCAGCGCCACGACCTGGTTGGTGGTCAGGCCGGTCGCCATGCTCGCCGTCGACAGCGCCGCCACCTGGCCGGTGGTCAGGCTGGCCACCTGGGTGGTGGTCAGCGCCAACACCTGGTCGGAGTTCAAGGCGCCGATGGCGCTGCTTCTCATCGCGGCCAGGTCGGCCGTTTCCAGCGCGACGATGCCGCTGGTGGTCAAGCCGGCGATTTGCGCGGTGCCGATGGCGCCGGCTTGCGCCGTGGTCAGGGCCACCACCTGGTTGGTGGTCAGCGCGGCCAGCTGGCTCGATTTCAGCGCGGCGACGGCCAGGGTCGTCAGGGCGGCGAAGTCGGCCGT